>CALBZH010000433.1 GCA_937889795.1 uncultured Syntrophobacteraceae bacterium
AGATATCCACTCGTGACTGGAGTTCAGACGTGTGCTCTTCCGATCTAGCGTCAGGAACAGGAGCAGCAGAAACGCGGTTCCGAGATGCGTGGCCACCAGGTACGTCCATCCCGCTCGTCGAACGCTTTCCTTTTCATGCTCGAAGGTGACCAGAAAGAAGGAAGACAAGGCCATGATCTCCCAGGAGACCAGGAACAGGAGCCCGTTTGCGGCGACAGCCACCATGGCCATGCTGGCCACGAGCGTGTTGTAGAAGAACCAGAACGCGCCGAGATTTCTTCGATCCTGGTGCGTCGTCATGGCCCGGCTGCCGTAGAGCGCTGCCATTGCGCAGAGGACAAAGATCGGGACGAGGAAGAGGGCCGACAGGGCGTCGATTCGCACCGAGAAGGATCCGAGGGGCACGTTCCACGCCGCTCGATACGTCTCCACACGGCCGGACAACAAGGTGGCGATGGCGGGTCCTATGCCAACCGCGCAGCCCAGAAGCGAGCCGGAGGCTCCCAAGAAGTTGGACCAGCGTGCGCTGCGTTGGAGTAGGAGCGACAGTGTCCCGAAAACACAAAATAAACCGACTGCCACAAGGGTCATTTTCATGAGGGGCTCGCGGGCTCTCTTGGGGATTCTAGGGGTGTGAGCCGGGGCTTCGTGAGAGGAGAGTCTCTTCCACACGGAGGGCCTCGTCGAGGATCTCCTCACAAGAGCCTTTCCGGGTAAGAACGGTCTTGAATCGAGGATCCTTCAACGCGGAGGCCAGCTTTGACAGCAGCAGTTGATGCGCCCGAACGGTTGGGGTTGCCAGCATGAACAAGATATCGACCGGCAGTCCATCCGGGGCGCCGAAGTCGATGGGATGATCGAGAAAACAAAGGGTGACGGCGGGGTGCGGAAGCTGAAGCACGATGGGGTGGCGCACGTGCGGGATGGCAATGGAATCGCCGATTGCGGTCGAGCCAAGCGATTCCCGGGCGATAAGCATTTCGTAGAGAAACGATCGGTCCACGATGCCAGGAAGGGGCATGAGGTCGACGACGGCACTGAGAACAGAGGTACTGTCCGTTCCTGCGACGTGGTGGAAGACGCCGCCGACTCTCAACGCTTCATCAAGCCGAATCGCACGGGTATCCGCGAAGGCGGGCTCGCCGAGAATCGCGCTCGACACGCTGATCTTGCGCTCGGTCGCCCATTCGAGCAACTCCGAGCGGTTGAAGCGGTGCTCACCCGCCACCTGGCATGCGGGCAGACCTTTTTGTTTTATCCAGAGGAGGATTGTCTTTTCCGAAACCCCAAAGATGCTTGCGGCACCCTTGATATCGAGCTGCATGTTTAATCTGCTTCCATTTGAGAGCACTGAGAACGAAGAGGATACCGGGCAGGATAGATACTCCTATCGCGGAAGGAAGTGAAGAGCCTTTTTCGATGGGGGGTGATCAGAGGGTGAGACCGGCTTTTGTCAGGCCTTCGAGAATGTGATCCACCTGCGCGCCGTTCTTGACGAAGTAGCCCAACAACCGTCTGGCATTGGCTGGAAAATCGGGCCTCAGCTCGAGCAAACTGATCAACGCGTCGCGTGCTTCGGTCGATCGTTCCATCCTCCCGAGGATGGCGGCGCGCAGCAAAGGGTCCCATAAGATGTGGGGCATTCGAATCTTGTCGGCCTCCTCGTAGGCGTTCTCATACCGGCCTTCCCCATAGTGGAGCAGGGATGGACCGGCGTGAAACCACCCCGGATAGTAGGGGTTCAGCTCGATCCCCCTCTCCAGCAGTGAAATTCCCCGCTCTTGTTCGCCGTACAACGCCATGGTCCAGCCCAGGAATCCGATGTGCATCGGGGAGTTCGGATTGAGTGCCATGGCCCGTTCTGTTTCACGAAAGAAGGCGTCCCGCTCACCGACCAGAAAATACATATAGGCAAGGACGGTGCGCGCGTACTGGTTCTGCGGCTCCAGGGTCACCCCTTTGCGCGCATACGCTACAGCTCTTTCCATGGTCGCTTTCGGTCTTGGAAGCCAAAGGGTATTGGCATCGGCATAAAGCACCGCCAGGAGCGCCCAGAGCATCCCCAGCTCGGAATCCTCGTTGTGCTGGCGCTCCAGGCTTTCCAGCGTCTCACGGTGCAGTGACTCGGTCAAGCTCATCGTGTATCGATGGAAACAGAGGAGTGCCTCGTACGTTTCCAGGGTCTCGGGCGGCCGTCCCCGGAATTCCGTCGAGAGCTTCTGAGGAATGATGCCATACAGGCCGCCGATTCTCGCCGCAACTCTCGCGGCGATCTCCTCCTGGAGGTGGATTAGATTCCCGACAGTGAAATCCCGTCGGTACTGCTCCCCCCATATCTGCAACTGGGTGGTGGTGTCGACGAGCCGCACGGCGACCTTCATGCGGCTTCCTTCCCTACGCACGCTCCCTTCCAGCAGAAAGCGCACGCTCAGCTCTCGCCCCACCTCACCGGCACTGACGGTCATCCCTTTGAATTTCATGACAGAATGGAGTGCAATGACTCTCAGCTCGGGGTAGCGCGCGACCTCGGCAATCATTTCCTCCGTGAGTCCGTCGGAAAAATAGTCCGGCTCCGGCTCGCCCGAAAGGTTGATCAACGGCATGACGGCGATCGCCGGTCCAAGTGGTTTGTCCCTCTCGCTCGCTTGGACGGAAACTGGCACCGATCGGTTCTCGCGCCTCTTTTTCGCCGAAAGATCATGAAAAATGGGCACGTAGGCTCCCTTGGGCACTTCGATCAGCACGGGGTCCTTCGACCCGTGAGCGAGGTAATAGTGCTCCAGGGCCGCTCTGAGCCTGCCGGCCAGAATACGGACGGTCGGGTCCCGTACGGCATCGAAGCTCTCCTTCCTGCCCAGTGCCTGGGTTGCAACCGTAAGTCCCTTGATTTCATGAGAACGACCGGCGAGCGTCAGCTCGACGATGAACCGCAGGAATGAGGTGAGAGATCGGAAGAGCACACGTCTGAACTCCAGTCACGAGTGGATATCTC
>CALBZH010000434.1 GCA_937889795.1 uncultured Syntrophobacteraceae bacterium
TCCCCGACCTGTGCTACCCCGAAGGCCATTACGGATGGCTCAACCCGCACGCTCCGGTCATGAAATTCAGCGGGCTACGGACGCCCATGATCGAGCCGCTCACGGGGAAGACCGAGGATGGCCGCTCCTTTTCCACCGAAACGTTTTTGATCGACCTTGCCAGACAGCTGCAGCTCCCCGGTTTCGGAGAAGGGGCCGTCAAGGGGGCGAACGACACCGTGCTCGCCATTCATCGCGAGGAGGATTTCTACCTGCGGGCCTTTGCGAACATCGTCAAGAACGCCAAGGTCCCCGAAGCGAGCGCCGAGGAGATCGCATGGTGCCAACGGAATCTGCCGGTCGCCAAGCACCGGGACATTCTTCCCGCCGACCAATGGAGCCGTCTTTGTTACGCCCTGGCGCGCGGGGGCATTTTCAGGCCCTACGAGGATTGCTTCGATGGCGAGATGTTCAAATACGGGCTGAAGCGGGCGGCCATCTACAACGAGCAGCTCGCCTCGATGAAGAATTCCCTGACTGGAAAGCCGTTTCCCGGAACCCCGGTCTACCTGGGCGCCCTCGACTCGGCAGGGAAGCTCATCGAGCAGGAGGATCAGGAATACCCCTTCACCCTCGTCAGCTACAAGACGAGCCTTCACACCCAGTCCCGCTCCAGCTGGCACGCCTACACCCTGGAGCTCTTCCCCGAAAACCACATCCTCATGCACGTGGACGACGCCATGCGGTTGCGCTTAAAGCCGTTGGATGCCGTGCGGCTCGTGTCGCGGCACAACCCGGCTGGCGTGGTGGGCAAGCTTCAGGTGAGCCGAGCCGTGAAGCCGGGCTGCCTGGCCGTTTCCTTCCATTACGGTCACACGCAGTTCGGGGCATCGGCGGTTGAGGGAAGCAACCTCGAAAAGGCCTTCCTCGGAGCCGAAACGATCGTGAAACAGGGAAAGCTCACGGCTGAGCCGCGCTACGGGACCGGCGTCAATCCCAACGGGCTCGGCCGCCTCGACCCCGCCCTGAACAACACGCCGCTCGTGGACCTGGCTGCCGGCATCCCGGACTTCAGCAACACCCGTGTCAAAGTGTTGAAACCTTGATCGTGATTGGGCGCATGCCGTGCGCCCAATCACACGAAAAATCCTCCCACCGATCTTGCCCTCACCCCACCTCCCGGCTCATCGCCACAGGGCACGGGGAGCCATCCCCAAAACGTCCTTTCCGCCAGATGGATCCGGGACTCAGCCACCGGAAGCGGGACACCTCCTCCTTGTCCACGGATCGGCCAACCCGGGAATGGATTTTGCTTCCCATTGCCTGAGACCTGAAAGCGTGCTGCACCCTGTTGGAGGCTGCTTCAGCGATTCGTTGACGGATGACACAAAGCAAGCCATTTCCTGTCGTGCCTAATCCCCAGAAGGACCTATTTGATGAAGGAGGCTCGCCAAGGTTTTGACGCTGTGAAGAGCCAGGGGGAGTCCTGTCCCGAAGCCAGCGGATCGAGCAGCGTCCATTCCTGCTCCACTGGATCCGGCGCCAACCTTGTCAGCACAAGACCGAAGCGCAGCATGGGCATCATGCTCAAGCTCATCCTCATCTTCATGGCGATCAAGGTTGTTCCCCTGATCCTTCTGTGCTGGCTCTCCTGGCACGTGGTGGCTTCGCTCGGGAGCTGGATCGAAACCCATTCCCAGGGCATCATTGGCGAATCCCGGACCCTGGTTCAGGATGTGGGACGAAAGGCCACGCAGGATTCCATTCGAGCCCTGGACGACAAATCACGGGAGGCCATCGAACGATTGACGACGGATACGGCTCGGCAGGTGGCCGAGTTTTTGAAGCAGCGAGATCAGCAGATCCTCCTGGCCGCTCAGATCCCCCCCGACGAGGCGCACTACCGCCGTTTCCTGGAGCCTCTCAAACGCACCGTCCTCGATCATGGAGCCTATGTGCTGACCAGGGAAGGTTGGGAGCCCGAAAGGCCCTCCGCCCCCCCTTCTGAGTCGGTGATGACCGAAGTCGAGGACAACCGCAAGGACTGGAGCTACCGGCCTTCGGATCGCCTCGGCACTCCGGTCCAAACCCCGCTGTACGCTGAAATGACGTTCATCGATCTTCAGGGAAACGAGACCATCAAGGTGACGACCGTTCCCTGGATGACCCAGGAGCTGCGGCATGTCCTTTCGAAGGAGAACACCTTCTGCAAGGCCGAAGATTATGGCTCACGGCTCGCTGCGCTGAAGCCGGGCGAAGTGGAAGTTTCCGAGGTGGTCGGGGCCTACGTTCCTTCTCGAATCATCGGCCCGTACACCCCCGCCCGGGCTGAGGCTGCGGGGGTTCCTTTCGAGCCGGAGCTTGCGGCCTATGCGGGAAAAGAAAACCCGGTGGGAAGACGCTTCCAGGGAATCGTTCGCTGGGTGACGCCGGTCATGGAAGGCGGAGCGGTCATCGGCTACGTGAGCCTTGCTCTCAACCACGAGCACTTGAATGAGCTGACCCGCACCATCGTTCCCACGGATGCCCGCTACACGGACATCAACGACGCATCGTCGGGAAATTACGCGTTCATCTGGGATTACAAGGGACGCAGCATCTGCCACCCGAGGCATCACAGCATCTGGGGCTACGATCCCAAAACCGGTGAACCGGCCATCCCGTGGATGGATTCCGAAGTCTATGAACGGTACAAGGCAAGCGGATTGAAGCTGAGCGACTTCCTGGAGCAGGCTTCCTCCTTTGAATCCCCGTCGCTCAAGCGAAAGCCCGCCACGGAATTGACGCGGGCTGGGATGGTGGGTCTGGATGGACGCTTTCTCAATTTTGCGCCGCAATGCAAAGGCTGGCACGAGCTCACCAGCCGGGGAGGCTCGGGCTCGTTTCTCATCTTCTGGAGTGGCCTTTGGAAGCTCACGACGGCGGCCTCGATCCCCTATCACACCGGCCGCTACGCGGGCTCTCCTCGGGGGTTTGGGTACGTCACCATCGGGGCCAACGTGGACGAGTTCCACGCCCCCGCCATGGAAACCGCCAAACACCTCGATTCCATCATCGGGACCTACCTGGCAACGGCTGAGCAGAAAAACCAGGAGACCAAGACCCAGGTTGCGGCATCCTTGTCCCATGCGGCCAAATCGCTCGGCCTCTCGACGCTGGTCATGGTGGTGGTGGTGATCCTGATCGCCGTCTGGATGGCTGCCGTCCTGACGCGCCGGATCACAGCCATGATCGCTGGCATTCAAATCTTCAAGCGAGGAGACATGGATCACCGGCTCTCGGTCATTTCCAACGACGAAATGGGGGATCTGGCACGCTCGTTCAATGAAATGGCGGATGAGCTGCAAAGCTCCATCCGGAACCTGGTGGAAAGCCAACTGCGAGAGAAAACCAGAGAAAAAGATGCGCTCATCGCCTACAACGCCGGGCTTTTCGAATCGGCCAGCTCCTACTTTCACAACATCGGAAACGCGGTGGCCGGGATCGAAGGCAGGCTCACCAGTATCCGGCGAGCCCTGGAATCGACGGCCCAGTATCCCGAAGCGTTTTGCCTCATTCGCGAGGCACATGCCAAAGCCCTCCACAAGGAGGGCACAACGGACCAGACGGAGTCATTGCTGTCAAGGCTGGAAGACATTCTGATGCGTCGGATGCTGCCACGCGTCAAGCAGGACGTGGAAGCCATCGCAAAATCCCAGCAGCACATGATCCAGACCATCAAGTTCCAGCAGGACACCTTCAACCAGTCCAAGCACAAAGGCCTTCGATTCATCCAGTCCGTCAATGTGACCGAGCTGATCCAGGGAATGGTCGAGGACTTCCAGCCGACGCTTCAGAAATATGCGGTTACGGTTCAACTCGATTTGGAGCCCGAAGTCCTTGTGCGGAACCAGAAGAATCCGCTGCTGCACGGCCTGACCAACCTGCTCAACAACGCCATGGATGCCGTCAATGCCTCCCCCAGCGTGACCAAGGAGATCCGACTGACGCTCCGCCGCCTGAATGGTGACGTGAAGCGGGCTCGCATCCAGGTGCAAGACAACGGTGTCGGCATCAGGGATGAAGATCGTCCGTTCCTGTTCCAGTCAGGGTTCACGACGAAACCTGAGGGGCATGGACTGGGACTGCATTCGTTCATGAATTTCCTTAACGAGAACAACGGCTCCATCGAGGTCCGCAGCGCGGGCCCCAATCAGGGCACGGAATTTACCGTCGAGGTGGGAGATGAGTGACAGACGCATCGTCATCGCCGACGATGATCCCAATTTATTGGAATACTTCCACAATATTTTCGAGAGGGACAGCAGCCTGGATTTCTTCGACGGGGAGGAGTCTTCCGATTCGTTCCAGGTGACCACGTTCTCGGACGGTGCGCCCCTGGTGGACTTTTTCAAGGCGGAGCATGCGGAAGGTCGACGGATCCCCATTTGTCTGCTCGACATGCGCATGCCCACCATGGACGGTCTGACCGCGGCGGAGGCCGTACGCTCGATCGACCCCGAGGTTTTCATCGTCATCCTCACCGCTTACGCCGACGTGAGCGCGGCCGAGATTCGAAGCCGTCTCAAAGAGGACATCTACTACGTCAAGAAGCCCTTTTACGAGGACGAGCTCTATTCGCTGGTCACATCCCTTTTCACGAGCTGGACGACGCGACAGGCATTGCGGGAAAGTGAGCGTCACTACCGGGAGCTGGTGCAGGCACTCAACGAGGGAATCGTCGGTATCGACAGTGAAGCAGCGGTCAATTTCGTCAACGAGAGGGCGTGCGAGATGCTCGGATACACCGAGGATGTGCTCCTGGGACGGCCCCTGCGATCCCTCATCGCCGCTCCCTTTCTTGACATGCTCGAAGACACGCTGAGACTGAGAAGAGAAGGGAGACGATTCCAGTACGAAACGGCACTCGTCCGCAAGGATGGCAGGGCCGTCTCGGTCCTCGCATCCATCGCCCCCAAATTCAGCAAGTCCGGAGTCTACCAGGGCTCCCTGGCTGTTGTGACGGACCTTACGACAAGGATCCAGATGGAGCGTGACCTCCTCAAAGCGAAGGAAGGGGCCGAGGCTGCCAACCGGGCCAAGTCGCAGTTTCTGGCGAACATGAGTCACGAGATCCGCACGCCGATGAATGGGGTCCTGGGAATGACCCAGCTTCTCCTGGCCTCGGAGCTGGATCCAGACCAGCGTCACATGGCGGAAAGCGTCATGACATCCGGACGCGCGCTGCTCACAATCATCAACGATATTCTGGACTTCTCGAAGATCGAAGCGGGAAAGCTGGAGCTCGAATCCATTGATTTCAATCTTGAAGCGCTGCTCGACGATGTGAAGAGCCTATTCGCGCACGAAGCCGCTGAAAAGGGCTTGGATCTCATTTTCACGCGGGAAAACGGCGGGCCTCGCTTGTTGCGCGGGGATCCCGGCCGACTGCGGCAGATCCTGCTCAACGTCGTCGGCAATGCGGTGAAATTCACCGAACGTGGAAGCGTCCAGGTCATCACGGCTCTTCGACGAGCCTCTTCAGACCACTGTGAAGTGATCTTCGAGGTCCGTGATACCGGTGTTGGAATCCCCTTCGAGGCCCAGAGCCAGATGTTCGATTCCTTTTCGCAGGCGGACGAGTCTACCACGCGCAAATACGGCGGCACAGGCCTGGGCCTTGCCATCTCCAGGCAGCTCTGCGACCTCATGCACGGCCGCATCTATTTCACGAGCATTCCAGGAGAGGGGACCACCTTTCATTTCACGGCGATGCTCGAAGAGACAGCATCCGGAAGCGCGAAGGTGCTCATTCCCACCACATTCGCGCCCTCTTCGGACTCACTCGTTGGAGCTGTTCAACCCACCGCCACGGCTCCCGCCACCATGGCCGGGACTGCCCCCCCTATGCAAGCCCGCGTCCTCGTGGCGGAAGACGCCCCCGTCAACAGGGAAATCCTCAAGTACTTCCTCGAAAACCTCGGCATCCAGGTCGATCTCGTGCAGGATGGTCGGGAAGCCGTCGACGCCGTCTCGAAGGTCGCTTACGATCTCGTCATCATGGACTGTCAGATGCCCGAAATGGACGGCTACGAAGCCACCCGAATCATCCGGGAGCGGGAGCGGAAGGGCACATCACCTTCATCCTCCTCAAGCCCCCGAAGCATTGACTCGGACACGTCGTCAGACGAGCGCCCAGGGGTTCCGATCATCGCTCTTACGGCACACGTCCTGGAAGGTGACCGGGGAAAATGCTTGGAGGCCGGCATGAATGATTATGTGCCGAAGCCGATCGGCCTGCAGGACATCACCGCCGTCTTGGAACGATGGCTGCCCTCGTCCCTTTTTCCTCGACCCGTGCAGAGCACCAGCGGTTGAAACGTTCGGGCAGCTGCCGGCAAACGAAGATCCCATCGACCGTCATGGAGAGCTCCATCACCCGAAAGGGCGCAATCCCGATTAAGGACCCGGACGCCGTCACCCCGCTTCTCATCGCCCCCCGTGTCACCGTCAGCGGGGAATGATCGGGATTAGGCGCAGGCAAGCCCCACCTTCCATCCAAACTTCCTATTCGACTAACGGAATCGAGAACGATAGCTTAGCCACTTGTCATTAATAGACAGCTTGAGCGTTCCCTTCATCCAGAGGTCATTCCGTGTATCGATCCTTCGGCTTCACTTGAGCGCGTTTGTCTGATTCTGCCCGTGTGGCGGTAGGGACAGAGCCCGGCCGAAGGTTCACCATCGCTCCATGATCCTTTCCCAATCACTGACCTGATTCATTCTGCCGGCTCCCATTTGCTCGAACCGCGCATGGCATGGCTCACGCCGGAAAACGGCTGAGCGTCCGCGCGGATTCGCTTTCCGCACCGTCGTCCTGCTCATCGGGCGACGGATGGACGCTTCGGATTCATCCGGCCGGGTGTGATCCTCTTCTTCCAAGAGCTGGAGCGGAAATCCTATGCAAGAAGAGCCCAAAGCAAGCGAGCAGGTGATTGTTGGGTCCGTGATGGTGGTGGGCGGTGGTGTGGCGGGGATCCAGGCGTCCCTCGATTTGGCGGATTCAGGGTACCATGTCACGATGGTAGAGAGCGAGTCTTCCATCGGGGGGCTGATGGCCCAGCTGGACAAGACCTTTCCCACCAACGACTGCGCCATGTGCATCCTTTCTCCGAAGCTGGTGGAGGTCGGTCGCCACCTGGACATCGACATCCTCACCCACAGTGAAATCCACGCCATCGAGGGCGAAGCCGGAAATTTCACGGTCAGCTTGCTCTCCCGCCCCAGATACATCGATTTGGCTGCCTGCACGGCATGCGGTCAATGCCTTTCGGTGTGCCCGGTCGCGGCCATGAACGAATTCAACCAGGGTTTGGATTCGCGGGCAGCCATCTACATGCGCTATCCCCAGGCCATTCCACGCGGTTTCGTCATCGACCGCGCTGTCTGCATCGGCTGCGGTCTCTGCGAGACCGTCTGTCTGGCCAAGGCCATCCGCTACGACGATCAGCCGCGCATGGAGCGGCGCAACGTCGGAGCGATCATCCTGGCGCCCGGAAATCAGGTGTTCGATCCCTCCCGCTTCGAGACCTACAACGCCGTCAACCTTCCCAACGTGGTCACGAGCCTTGAATTCGAGCGCATCCTGAGTGCCTCCGGTCCGTACCGGGGCCATCTCGCCCGACCCTACGACCGCGAGGAGCCGCGGAAAATCGCCTGGCTCCAGTGCGTGGGATCGCGCGACATCAATCAATGCGACCACAGCACCTGTTCAGCCGTTTGCTGCATGGTTGCCATCAAGGAAGCCGTTATCGCCAAGGAGCACGCCCGCCACGACCTCGACACGGCGATCTTCTTCATGGACATGCGAACCCACGGCAAGGACTTCGAGCACTTCTACAACCGGGCACGAGAGCAGGGCGTCCGCTTCCTCCGCTCACGGGTGCATTCCATCGAGCGGGAGGGAGAAAGTGATCTGCGGATCACGTACGTGGACGAGGCCGGCGTGCCGCAAAGCGAGGTCTTTGACATGGTCGTGCTCTCGGTGGGCTTCGAGGTGAGCCGGCAGGCCGTTGCGATGGCTGATCGCCTGGGAGTCGAGCTGAACGCTCATCGGTTCACGGACACCGGCAGCTTCCGGCCCGTTGCCACGAACCGTCCTGGGATCTTTGTATGCGGGTGCATGCAAGGGCCCAAGGACATCCCCCAGTCCGTCGTGGAGGCAAGCGCGGCCGCTGCGGCTGCGGGAGCGCTTCTCAGCGCGGCCCGCGGAGCCCTGGTCAAGGCCAAGCCCATTCCAGCGCAAATCAACGTCTCGGGAGTAAGGCCTCGCATCGGGGTCTTTGTCTGCCATTGCGGCATCAACATTGGGGGCGTCGTGGACGTTCCCGCCGTTCGCGACTACGCGCGGAATCTGCCCTTCGTGGAATACGTGGGCGACAACCTCTACACCTGCTCCCAGGACACCCAGGAGACTCTCAAACGGCTGATCACGGATAACGGCCTCAACCGGATCGTCGTTGCGGCCTGTACGCCGAAGACCCATGAGCCGCTTTTTCAGGAGACCATGGAAGAAACGGGTTTGAACCGGTACCTGTTCGAGATGGCGAACATCCGCAACATGGTCTCCTGGGTGCATGCCGCCGACCCTCGAGCCGCCACGGAAAAGGCCAAGGACCTGGTGCGCATGGCGGTGGCCAAGGCCGCGCTTCTCGAGCCCCTGCAGGAGCCGGAGCTCCAGGTCACTCGCCGCGCGCTGGTGGTCGGAGGAGGCGTGGCGGGCATGGCGGCGGCTCTAACCTTGGCCGATCAAGGGTTCCCCGTCCATGTGGTGGAACGGTCGAATCGGCTGGGAGGGCAGGCACTGGCTCTCCACCAAACATGGCGGGGAGAATCGATTTCCACCTACGTGGAGGTTCTGACAAAATCCCTCCAGACGCACCCGCGCGTCACGGTGCATCTCTCGAGCACTCTCTCTCGGGTGGACGGGTTCGTCGGGAACTTCAAGACAACCATCCAGAACGAAAGCGCTTCCGAAGCCATTGAGCACGGAGTCGCCGTCATCGCAACCGGCGGGAGCGAATGGCAGCCCGACGAATACCTGTTCGGCCAAGATCCGAGGGTGCTGACCCATCAGGACCTCGATCGCCGCTTCATGGAAAATGACCCGTCTCTCGGATCGTTGCACCGGGCCGTTTTCATTCAGTGCGTGGGCTCGAGGGAGCCGCAAAGGCCTTACTGCAGCCGTGTTTGCTGCACCCACACCCTCCAAAGCGCCCTGCATCTCAAGACCCTCAACCCCGATTGCGAGGTCTTCGTGCTCTACCGGGATCTACGAAGCTACGGTGAGCGCGAGACGCTGTACCTCGAGGCTCGCAGGCGGGGGGTTGTCTTTGTACGCTACGATCTCGACAGCAAGCCC
>CALBZH010000435.1 GCA_937889795.1 uncultured Syntrophobacteraceae bacterium
ACCACCGAGATCTACACTCTTTCCCTACACGACGCTCTTCCGATCTAGCGCTACAAAACGCAGCTCGAAGCCGAAAGTGCCTACCTCCAGGAGGAAATCCGCACCGTACACAATTTTCAGGAGATCATCGGCGGCAGCGATGCACTGAAATACGTGCTCTACAAGGTGAATCAGATTGCCCCCACCGATACGACCGCCCTCATCCTCGGAGAAACCGGCACGGGCAAGGAGTTGATCGCCCGGGCGATTCACAGTGCCAGCGGACGCAGGGAGCGGCCGCTCGTCAAGGTCAATTGCGCCGCCCTGCCGGCCAACCTCATCGAAAGCGAGCTCTTCGGCCACGAGCGCGGGGCCTTCACGGGCGCCTTCGCCAGGCAGGCGGGCCGCTTCGAGCTGGCCAACGGCGGCACGCTCTTCCTGGACGAAATCGGGGAGCTTCCCCTCGAGCTCCAGGCTAAGCTCCTGCGCGTCCTGCAGGACAAGGAGTTCGAGCGGCTGGGAGGGTCGAAGACGATCACGGTCGACGTGCGCCTCATCTCCGCGACCAACCGCAACCTCGAGCACGAGGTCCGGTCGGGACGCTTCCGGCAGGATCTCTGGTACCGCATCAACGTGTTTCCCATCACCCTCCCCCCCCTTCGCGAGCGCAAGGAAGACATCCCGCTGCTCGCGACCGCATTCGTGGCCCGCCTGAGCAAACGTCTCGGACGAGTCATCCGAAAGATCCCCGAAAGAGTGATGGACGAGCTCCAGAGCTACGACTGGCCCGGCAACATCCGCGAGCTGGAGAACATGATCGAGCGGGCGATCATCAGCACGGAAGGCCCCGTGCTCACCCTGGCCGACCGGCTCACAACCCGGGAATCGCCGGCCGCCAGAGCCGCCCCCCGAAGCCTGGAATCCCTCGAGCGCGAGCACATCCTGAGTACCCTCGAGCAGACGCGCTGGCGCATCGAAGGCAATCACGGAGCCGCCGCCATCCTGGGCCTCAACCCCAGCACCCTCCGTGGCCGCATGCGCAAGCTTGGGATTCAGCGTACCTAAGACAGCCGCTCGACCAGCAACAGTTCGAGGTCCATGTTCCAGCAAGAGCCGTCAACGCGGGGGAGTAAGCGGGTAGCGGCCAGAGACGGCATCGCGTATCATGCCCAGCACCAGGTTCCGGCGCTGATTGGAGGCCAATCATGACACGCGCCACTGTTCAACGGAAGATGGGATTCACAGGTCGCTTACATCGCTCTGCATTTTGGTGAGGCCCAGAATTTGTTATGGAACGTGATCTATGTGGGCTATTAGAGTGTAATCCTTGGTCGGAAATATAAGTTCAATCTCCTGAACTGGGGCACTTAATCGTACTCTGCTCATGCACTTTGTCATGCAATACAGGATGTTGTAGATGATGGATCAAATGGTGAGAGGAGCATTTCTTCTTGTTCTCCTCTTTTCTAGCGGTTGTGTTAGTGTTCATTATCAAGAGCCAGGGTACGTGGCTAATGGCGACCCATTGTTCTATGCATCAGTCCATGACGAATATAGCGAGCGGATTTTAGGACTCAAAAAGGATCTTGAATCTCTGAGTAATGACATTGACGAGAGAGAAGCTTTCCTAATCGCTAATACGGCAATTAGGTTTTCGATGGTTCTTGCGAACCAGTATGAATTAGTTTGGCCACCTCTGTGGCACAATCATCTTGTGAACAAAGGGAAGAGAAAGTGGGGCTTATGTTATCACTGGGCACATGATCTGATTGAACGCCTCCGTGGACTGGATCAGAAAAGCTTTGACTTCCACATCGGCATTGCACACGAGGACTCATGGAGAACTCATACCAGCGTAATCATCTCTGCAAAGGGGCAGACCTTCGAGGATGGAATAGTCCTTGACCCATGGAGAAACTCTGGCACGCTATATTGGATCTCAACAAGAGAAGACCGATATCCATGGAAACTCGAGCGATCTCCATGGAAACGGCATCAAGAAAGATAAGTTGCTAGAGTCATTGTGCTAATCATTAGATTCAAAAGCCGCGAAACCACTTGATCCACTGTTTCGATTTCCTCGAAGTCGGAATCCTGAGTCCATATGGTAGCTTCAGGCACTCGAGAGGTCGCCAGGATGATGCTCTCGGCCATCGGCAGGCGGCATTCGATGATCACTTTTGCAGCGAGGATTGCGATTTCTGCCGTAAGGTCCACAACTGAACCCTGCTGCATGAGTGCTATAGCTTGCAGTGCCTCGGAATCACCGCCTTGGCGGAGAACCACCTTGAAAACCTCGTAAATCGTAATGGACGGAACGACGAGATCGGATGTCTTCGCCAGAGGGCGGGAAAAGAACGATGCGTTGGGACCGTCCGCGAAATACTCAAGCCAACCGGAGGAATCGACTATGTTCATATTCTGTCGGGCTCCCTTTCGACAGTGGTGTCAATTCCTTTGAGAAACCCCTTCATTTCCGAAATCTTTCTGAGGGGAATCATCTCGATTCTGTTGTCGTAGACAACCATTTGAACCTGCTGACCTGGCGTTAGCTTTAAAGCGTTGCGAAGCCTTTTGGGAATCACAACCTGGAACTTGGGGGAAATCTTAACTGCTTCCATACGCTTGCTCCATCGATGATGGTTTCGTAATACTCTAGCTCAGATCGTAGCATTGAACAAGCAGTGCGTGTCTGTCCCACCCCACATGTTCGCAAACCATAGCATACGTCGTGGACTTATCCGGTCTGCTCCCTGATCCACACCCAGCCTGATGCGTCC
>CALBZH010000436.1 GCA_937889795.1 uncultured Syntrophobacteraceae bacterium
CTTTCTTAGGTGCCCTGAATCCTCGCGCCGTCATCGTCTCGTGCGGTACCGACAACCCCTTCGGCTTTCCGTCTCCACGGCTTCTGACCTGGTGCGGCAATCGCGGGATCCCCTGCTTCAGGACGGACCAACAGGGGGCCATCGAGGGCATCTCGGACGGAGCCCGCTGGCGTGTCCGCCCTCTCTTGCCTCAATAAATCAAACCTTCTTGGTCATGCGATAGACATAGGCGAGCACTTCGGCCACCGCCCGGTAGAGGTCCGGCGGAATTTCCTCGCCCACGTCCAGTTTGGAGAGCACTTCGACCAGGGCCGGGTCCTTCTTGGTCGCGATGCCGTGCTTCTTGGCGACCTCGATGATGCGATCGGCCACGATCCCCTGCCCTTTGGCGACCACCGTCGGAGCGCGGTCGACCATGTGCTGGTACTTCAGGGCTGCCGCTTTTCGCTGTTTTTCCGTCATGGGCGCTCACCTTTGCGAAAGCCTGTCAGATTTTGACGCTCAGGATGCTTTCGAAGGAATCCAGCTGCTGGAAAGGCGCGAGGTGCTTTTCCTTCGAGCCGTGAAAATCGGTGGCCGTCAGGTTGAGGCCGCTTGCCTGGAACATGGATTCGAGCTCGGAGACGTTCTGCTTGAGCACCTCCCGAAGGCCTTGGTGCTCCGCTTCAAAGGAGATGAAGAAATCCTGGTCCTGCTTCAGAGCGAGGATCGTCAGTTTGCCCAGCTGATCGAAATCCAGCTGAACGAGGCAGTAATACTTCCGCCCCAGGCCGCCCCCCCGGCTCCTCTTGAAGGCGATCTCGGCTTCCTTGAGCCCGTCCCAGACTAAGGGAAGGAAAGTGTAAAAGGAATCCGTCAGCTTGCTCAGGAGCTGAAAGGTCTCAATGTCTTGCAGGAGCCCGTCGAGCACCTCCATGGCCTTGGTCTGAGCCCCCCCAGCATCCCGCGCCTGTCCCTTGTGAGCCTCCTCCATCTGCCGTGCGGCGGCGTCCGCGCCTTGATCCATTGAATCAAGGATCCGCTGTCTCAAATCCAGGAGCTTCGACTTCAGATCGGCCGTAACCGGAGCGGTTTGAAGCGAGTCGGGGGCACCGGGCTCCGCCGTCCCCTCGGGAGCGGCGTCCTCCCCTGGCAAAGAGCCCGCCAGGGCGCGCATTTTCGCCTCGAGCGCCACGCCGGTCCCCCCCAGGAGCGCTTTCAAGGGAACATCAGGAAGATTGTCGATTGCGGTGAAAAGCTCATCCGCACCGGCAAGCGCTTCAAGCCACTCGGGCGATGCCTGGAGCCAAGGATCGCTGAGCACCAACGCCAGTCGATTCTGGATATTCTGCTCGGTGTTCGTCAGGCTCGCCTGCAGGAGCGTCATGATCTGGCCGCGAAGGTCCTTGGGAAGCTTTGCCGCATCCTCCGGCAGCGCCTTGAGAAGCCGTTCGATGACCGACGTAAAATCCGCGGGACGCTGCTCCTTAACGGCCAGAAGCTCCGCAAGCTCACCCACGAGCCCTTGGACAAGAGCCAATCCCCCGCCTTGGACCCCTGGCTGCAGCTTGGGCTCGGGGAGATTCTCGATCATCTGCAGTCGGATCTGCTGAGCGCCTTTTTCCCCTTTCACTTCCGCGACGCGCAGGAGGACCATCGTATCCGGCACCAACTGAAGCTCGGACTTGGTCTGGATGAGACTCCCCTTGACCCGCAGCAGCGTGTCCCCGCCGGGCATGATTTCGACAACGCGCGCGCGCAGGACCTCGCCGGGGCTCAGGATCGGGAGCTTCCCGCCCGGTGGAGTCTGAATCTGAAGCGAGTCTTTGGCACCTACTCGTAAGTCCACGGAAGCCCGACTCTTTCCGGGGCCGAACGGACGGGCCCCGAGCTCAATTCACGACCCTTGGTTTCTGGTTACCGTGCTCGCGGCTCCGGAGCACGCCGATCCCCATGAGATCCGGGTTTCGCCTGGTATACCGCGAACGGGTTGAATCTGAGCCTTTGCCATCCCGAACGAATGTGAGGGATCTTAGGATTTCTCCCTCCGGTCGAAACGACAAGGGGGCCACTTCTTGCCGTTCGGAGCATGGCCCCGCCTACTCAACCGCGATCTCAGGCCACCTGCGCGCCAGCTCGACCAGGATGCGAACACCAAAACCCGTCGCGCCTTGGGGAATCGCAATCAGGTCCTTGGTGGTCCATGCCGTACCCGCGATGTCCAGGTGGATCCAGGGTATGGTATCCGGGATGAACTGCTGAAGGAAGATCCCGCCGACGATGGCCCCGCCCGAGCGATCTCCCACGTTCTTGAAATCCGCGACGTCGCTCTTGATGCCTTCGAAATAGAAGTCATAGAGTGGAAGCGGCCAGACCCGATCGCCCACTTCCCAGCCGATGTCCTGGACGGCCCGGACGAAGCTCTCCCTGTTGCCCAGGATCCCAGCGAAGTGATGCCCCAGGGCCACCACGCACGCACCGGTGAGCGTGGCCAGGTCGACGATGGCGCACGGGTCGAACCGTTGGCTGTAGGTCAACGCATCGCAGAGCACCATGCGCCCCTCGGCATCGGTGCTGATGACTTCGATCGTAAGCCCCGAAAGCGATCGGACGACATCCCCTGGCTTGTAGGCCTTGCCGTCCGGCATGTTCTCCGTACAGGGCATGATGCCGATCACCCGCCGCGGGATCGACTCCCTTCCGAGCACCTCGAAGGCGCCCAGCACGGCGGCCGCTCCCGCCATGTCGTGCTTCATGGCCTCCATTTTGTCGCCGGGCTT
>CALBZH010000437.1 GCA_937889795.1 uncultured Syntrophobacteraceae bacterium
TGTTGCTGACGCTGCTGCTGCTGTTGCTCCAGGCGCTGTTGCTGGCGCTCCTGCAACTGCTGCTGTCTCTGCTGCTGGCGCTCCTCCAGCATTTTCTGCCGCTGGCCCTCATCGGGGCGCTCCGGTCTCAACTGCTGGCGTTCTTCTCGCTGTTGGCGACGCTCCTCCAGCTGCTGCTGCCTCTGCTGCTGGCGCTCCTCCAACATTTTCTGCCGCTGGCCCTCATCGGGGCGCTCCGGTCTCAACTGCTGGCGTTCTTCTCGCTGTTGGCGACGCTCCTCCAGCTGCTGCTGCCTCTGCTGCTGGCGCTCCTCCAACATTTTCTGCCGCTGGGTCGCATCGGGGCGCTCAGGTCTCACTGGCTGTCCTTCTTCGCCCTGCTGACGACGCTCTTCCAGCTGTTGCTGTCTCTGTTTCCGACGCTCTTCGAGCAACTGCTGGCGCTGAACCGCATCGGGACGCTCAGGTCTCTGCTGCTGTCGGCGCTCCTCGAGCTGCTTACGCCGCTCCTCCAACTGCTGCTGCTTCTGCTGTTGTTGCGGATCGCGCAACTGTTGTCGCTGCTGTTGCTGGTCCTCGCGCCTCTGGATGGCATCTTCTCTCTGCTGCTGACGCAGGATTCTCTGGTCAACGGCTTTCTGCTGCCGTTCTTGCTGTTTGAGCACACGCTGTTGAAATTTGACCTCGGAGGCAGGCTTGTTCACGCTGTCCGGCGAAACGAGACGATTCGTGGCCCTGGGGCGTTCGATTCTGGCGCTTTGATCCAAGGTGCCCTGACGGATACTCCGAGTATCCCTAAGCAGTGCGCGGGCCTCGAGCCGCTGCTGACGCTCGGCCAACCGCCGGTTCTGGTCGATCCTTTCCACGACGGTGCGATGCGGCTTGAATGCCACATCCCTGTTCACGAAGTTGAAGCGATCCCGCCTGGAATCGAAGTCCCGGATCACCCTCCTGTCCACGATGGGTGAAGCGTGATAGTTGTTGATGATCGTGGTCCTGTTGATGTTTCGGACGACGTGGCCACGGTAGTTGTCCACTCCCCAGAAATTCCTGTGCCCGACGAAGACGGCATGATCCAGGTTGTGGAGGGTAGTCAGGTTGACCACGGCCGTTGCCAGGTTCATGGCCGCGACCGCTACGGAAGCAGGTCCCCAGTAGTGGGTCGCATAATAAGGCTCGTAGGGAGCCAAGGGAACCCAGCCGACATTGTCAGCACCATAGATCCAGGAAACGCGGCCCGGGTACCAGCCATACCCAACAGTCCAGGGACGGGGAGCGGTGACCACCTGCACAGTAGGCGGTGCCCAGTACCAGCACCGGCAGCTGTCGATGAACACCCAGCTGCCATAGTGATGGGTCGTGTAGCCGAAGGGCTCGTAGGGGACCCAGCACTGATCGCCGTAGTAGGAAGTCCATCGTCCGCTGGTGTAGGGCGCCCAGTCGGAGGCCACCGTTGTCGGCCGCCAGAGGTTGCGGTACTCTCCCTGGTACTCCACCCGCTCCCAACGTCCATTCTCCTCGAATTCATAGGCGTCGTCGGCAAGCTGGGGCGGTAGATACTGCGTGGAATCCCCTTTGACATCCAGCCGTTTGGCCCAAACGGAATCCCGCTGGGAGTTCCACTCGTCGAAATCAGCATCCACCATTCCGTTGCCGTTTGCCACAGTCTGGTTGTCTGCGATCAGCGAGGGCGATCCCGACTGGACCTCGAAACGGGACTGGTTCTTGCCATGCACGAATTCCACGGACCCCTTGAGGGCGATCACCTCCACGGATTCGTCCCCCACATAAAGATCAAACATAGATTCGGCGGGAGCCAGCACGTATCCGAACGGCGTGGTCGCTTTGATAACGCTCTGCGATCCTCGATTGTAGAAGCGAGCTAGTCCCGAAGCCACATCGATTTCCGTGACCTCGTCATCCAGGGAGATGGCCTGAATCTGGGTGCTTCCACCGATTCGGACCCAGGTGCTGTTCGGAAAAAGAATCTCAGCTTTGGCGTCCTGATCCGAGTACAACGAATCTTCCAGGCCAAATGGAACGTCTTTGAGAATGGGGACCCAGTCCTTCTCCTCGTACACGTAACGCAGCAGCTGACCTTCAATGTGGGACACGCGTCCAACCACGACGGGTCCCTCCTGCTTGGGGGCGGCCTGCGCTCCCGAAGGGATCGCTGCCGTCACGGCGAACAGCAGTGCCACCGCCAAGCCGGCAATGCGTTTGAACTGTCTCATGGCTTCTCCTTTGAGCTCCTTAAGTTCACTGCCTCTGGTACGACGTGCAACGGCGCCTAAGCGATTTGCATGCCACCTTGGAATCCTCAGCCTTGATCACAGCGAGCTCCGTTCGGGGAAGCTTCGCCGGAGGTCTGCCATCCTTGACAAAGCGGCGTGCCTTTCAGTTGGAAGTCTAACGTTATCCATCGATTACGAAAACTGCTCATGAAGGTTACGATTCTTGCGCAGACCGGCTGATCGGCTCGACCATGACCGGGAAGCTCGCCGGAATAACGGGAGAACCCCTCGCGGTCATCGCGCTCGGCGCGGCACAGGGCTCGCGGTTTCGAGCCCACGGCGCGCATGCAGTTGCATCGCGACGAGGCAAAGCGTTGCGAGTCCGTATGCGATCGCGGTTCCCGCGTAGACCCCGAGGCTTTTGTACGAGACGGAAACGGCTACGGAATAGACAACCAGGGAGGTCAGTCCTCTGGGTACGTTCTTGAGCACCGTCTGCGCATATTCCGCGCCGTAGGTGAGATGAATGATCGCAACGAACGGGAGCATGGTAATCGGGAAAGCCGAGAACAATCCCGCCCATCGCGGTCCTGCAAGCTTGGCCGTCGACGTCACGAGGACGATGGCACTGGCGGCAAAAACCGATCTGAACAGCAGCACCTGCGCACTGAGACCCACCCGGCTCTGAATGGTGACATTCCTCAACCCTCTGAACAGATAATTGAACGCCAGGATCGACAGACTCGGAAAAAGGATGGCCGTGACCAGGCTCACCGGCATCGTCCGCAGAACGGCAGCCGAAGCGAAGTAACCGGCGATTCCAGTCAGCGAAGCCGCGGCAGTGGGACCGATTCCATTCGGGCTTCGCAGTCTTACGGAGATCTGAAAATAACCATAGGCAAAGACCTGGGTGGCGATCAGACCGAGTGCGGTGTAGAGCGCGCTTTCCGAGGCAAACTCGGGGCTGATCTCGATGCCGATGAAAAAGAGATTGATGGCCGCTCCCAACGGGTAGCCGGAGAAAATGCCGGCAAACCTGGGACTCGCCACTTCGGCGAGCACGGACAGGAAAAGCACCATCACGATGGCAATTCCCATCTTTAAGAGCGTCATCCACTGAAGAAGCTCGTTGATCGATTGCCCTCCTGAAACGTGTACCGGCTATTCCCCTCAGGGTGAGTATAGGCCGGCTCGAATCGGCAAGTAGGTGGACAAAGCGGGAATCAGCGAAATGATGATCAGCACGATGGCCGAAGCCACGACATAGGGAATCGCGTGCCTGGCGACGGAATCCAGGTCGCCCCCCACCAGGTTCGCCGCCGTAAACAGGTTCACTCCGACCGGGGGCGTCGCCTGCCCAATCGCCAACGCGCATACGAAGATAACCCCGTACCACAGCGGGTCGATCTTGAACGCCGCCAGCACGGGAACCAGGATGGGCATAAGAATGTATGAAATGGAAATGGCGTCCAAAACCATCCCCAGGGCGAGGAGGAGCAAGTCCACCAGCAGGATCATCACCAGAGCATTGGGAGAGATCGACACGATGAATTTCGCCGCGAGGTCGATCACGCCGATCACCGAGGCCACCCAGGTAAAGATTCCAGCAAAGACCACGATGAACATGATGGCCGAGCTGGTCACCGCCGCATCCACCAGGATCTGGATGAAATCCGCCAGCGTCAGTGACCGGTAAACGAAAACGGCGATGAACAGGCTGTAGAAAACGGCCACAACCGCCGCCTCGGTGGGCGTGAAGATCCCGGTGTAGATGCCCCCGAGGATCACCACGGGAGCCATGAGAGCCCAAATGGCCTGGCGCAGGGCTCTCAGAATGTCCCTCAAGCTCCCCCGCTCTTCAAGGCCCCGGTAGCCTCTCCTACGGGAAATCAGAAAAGCGGTCAGAACCATTCCCAAGCCGGAGAGGATCCCGGGAATGATTCCGCCTACGAACAGGGCGCTCACCGAAACGCTCGTGATATTGCCGTAAATGATGAAGGCGATGCTCGGCGGTATGATGATCGACAGATCCGACGCGCAGGCAATGGTAGCCCCGGCGAAGTGCTTGTCATAACCATTCCGGATCATGGGCGAAAGCAGGATCAATCCGACGGCTGCCGTCGTCGCCGGTCCCGAGCCTGATATGGCCCCCCAGAACATGCAGGTGAGCACCGCCACGATGGCCAGCCCGCCCACCAATCGGCCGACGAGCATCTCAAAGAGGCGGGCGATCGTGGCCGCAAGACCCGCTCTTTCCAGGATGACCCCGGCCAGCACGAAGAATGGAATCGCCAGAAGGGGAAACGAGGCAATGCCGGAGCAGAAATTCATTCCAATCATTTCCGCGCCAAGCTGGAACTTGAGAAGCGTGAGGACAGCCGCGGCGCCGAGGCAGGTCCCGATGGGAACCCCCAGCAGCACCAGCACCACAAAGATCACACTGATGAAAAGTGTTGCCACTATTCCGACCGCCTCTCTTCCCTCAAGTCCTTCAGCTTCGTCGCCGCATCCCGGTAGATCCCCTTGAAAACGAATACCGACAGAGCCGGCACGCCCCCATAGTAGACCCAGACGGGGACACCCAAGGCTCCCGAGGTCGCATGAAACAAGACGAGATCATCGTAGATGGCTCGAATCAGGTACAGGCTCACCAGGAGAAAAAGCAAGGAGCTGAGCAGCGCGCTCCCAACGATCACACCCCGCTTGAGGGCTTCGGGGAAACGGTTGAACAGAGTGACCATGCCCAAATGGGCTCCACGGCTGAACGCGATTCCGCAGCCCACGACGGTCATCCACACAAACAGGTTGATGGTGATTTCTTCCGTGGCCGCAAACGAGAAATGAAGGACATAGCGGCTCACGATGTTGGCGAACGTGATGCAGCACATGGCGAAGAGGAGCACCGCAACAATCCAGTGCTCCACTTTGAACGATTTCAGACTGCGTGGTGGAAGGCTCATGCTCCCGGAGTCTCCCCTGAGCCCTACTGAGCCATGTCGGCTAGAGCCCCTTCATACAGTTCCTTGCCCACCTGGGCGGCCCACTTTTCATGAACGGGCTTTACGGCTTCCTTGAAGGCTTTGACCTGATCTTCGGGCAGGAAGGAAACCTTCATCCCCTTCTCCTCCAGGAACTTGACGGGATCCGGGGCTTCCGGGGCATACTTGAATTCTTCCTTCAAAATCTTGAGCGACTTATCCCCATCGAGGCCGGCACGGGCAAGGGCCTTTTCAAATCTTCCGGCCTCATTCGCGGCCTCCTGAATTCCCTTCTGGATGTCGGGCGGGAAGGCGTCCCACTGCTCCTTGTTCCAGTAGATGATCAGCGGGTCGGCCAGATAATTCCAGAAGGTCGCAAACTTGTGGTACTGGTAAATCTGAACGGGAATGAGAACGCCGATCGGGTTTTCCTGGCCGTCCACAACTCCCTGCTGGAAGGCCGTCACCGCGTCCCCCCAGTTCATGTTGACCGGGTCGGCCCCAAGCTGCCGAAAGGTATCGATGAAAATCGGGCTCCCGACAACCCGGACGCGCATGCCTTTCACATCCTCGGGTTTTTCCACCGGACGCTTGCTGTTGGTCAGCTGCCGAAATCCGTTTTCAGCCCAGCCCAAGGGCTTTAGGCCGATCTTTTCCATTTCGGCGAAGATGGTTTTCCCGGTTCGCCCGTTTTCCAGCTTGTCCAGGTTCTCGAAGGTATTGATGAAGAAGGGGAATGAGAAGATGTTCATGGACGGAATGACCGTCGAGGCATTGATGGTGGACTCCACGGCGCAGTCGATGATTCCCTTGACGACCATTTGGGGGGACTGAAGCTGGGCACCTTTCAGCAGCGCGCTGTTGTAGTAGGGCTTCACGTTGATCTTGCCGCCGGTCTTTTCCTTGACCAGCTCCGCGAACTTGGCCGCTCCAATGCCCCAATAGAAATTCGGCCCGACATTCAGCGTGAGCTTATACTCCTCCTTGAACTTCGGGTCCTCCGCACCGGCCACTCCAATTCCCAAGGCCAAGCTGCTGGCGACCACCAGCAGGCAGCTCCAGATCAAGGTCCGCCTCGTCTTCATGCCCATCCTCCTTTCCATCGTTCCATCCGGTTGACGTTTCACACGCGATTCGCGTCGCTGCCTTGGGATCGAGGAGATGCCAAGCAGCCAAAGTGGGCGCAACCCTACCATGGAGCCGGATTGGCAAGCAAGTCGGAGATGGGCGCAGCGAGGTCTATTTCTTGCCCGTGAGGTTTTCGAATTGGCGCTCCAAGTCGTCGGGGAGCCGCGCCTGCTTGTAGCGCACAACCCCCTTGGGATCGACAAGGATCACGGTCGGGACTCCGAACAGCCCAAAAGACTGTCCCACGTCGAAGGTGCGGTCAAAGCCGGCGGGAAACGAATACCCCTGCTTCTCCCAATACGCCCTGGCCCTGGTCTCTGAGTCGTTCAATGCGGTGTTGACGGCGAGTACAACCAGGCCTTCCGGACCCAGCTTCGCGTAGGAGCGCGCCAGCTCGGGCAGCTCCCGCATGCAGTTTGGGCACCAGGTGTTCCAGAAGATCACCAGAGACACTCTCCCCTCCAGGCTCGCGCGGGACACGGTGCCACCGTCGAACGTCGGCAAGACGAAATCCGGAATGGGATCTCCTACCTCCAGGCCCCACGCCGTTGACGTGGCGGCAGCAAGACAGACGAGCACGACCAAGACAGCTTTTCTGGCTGAAATCATCTGCGCCTCCTCAGAGCCAGGTCTGCCCTGCACGGATCAGGTAATACTGGGCAAGGCCGATCATCAGCAGGCCGAGCGCCTTCTTCATGCCCGTCATCCACTGACCCGGCCGAGGCAGCGCCGTCGCCATTCCCGAAAATGTTCCGATGGCAAGAAGCAGAGCGCTCCTCCCGATGGAAAACGCAAAGACCAGCACGGCGCCGAAGAGGACGCTCTGGGTCGTCGCCACGTAAGCCAGGAGACCGAAGAGCACGGGCGAGGTGCAGGGCGAAGCCACCAAACCGGAGGCGGCACCAATCAGAAAGGCGCCCACCACGCCCCCGACGGCCGGCTCCCACGGGCGCCCCGAAGAATAGAGGGGGACCTGGATCACGTCGAGGATGTTGAGGGCGACCAGGATGAGAACATTGGCAACAAAGATCATGGCCCAGGGGCTGGTGCTGAGCCGACCGAAAAAGCTCCCCGTGAGGGCGGCGACCATCCCGAGGAGGGAATAGACCACGGACATCCCCAGCACATAACCAAGGGAAAGCAGGAACGCTCTCCATCGAGACGACTCCCCGGTGGATTTGGAGCCCACATAGGCTGAAACGATGGGAATCAGGGGGTAGACGCAAGGGGCCAGGCTCGCGAGAAGGCCGCCCGTAAAGGCCGCTCCGACCGCAAACAGCGGAGGTCCCACCAAATAGGTTTCGATGCCGTTCATGACGCTCTCCTTATCCCCCCGGCAATTCCCCACCTCCGAGGATCACCGGCGAACCGCCCGAGTGAGACGAACGCGCTGTCAGTCTCCGGGCAGACTGGCCACTTGGCGTTGAACGCTTCTTCAAGGGCGATCGCCCACGGGCTCGGCAGGACCCACGCTACCCTTCTGATCCACACCCGCCGCCTCCGAGCCACGCCTTTCACGCATCTTTCGTTGGCTCTCTTCTTCAATAAAGGTAAGCAACGATTCCACCTCGGTCCGGTTCAACCGGAGGTCCGGCATTGGCACGTTGTCGTAGGCCGCCAGAAGAGCCATCGCGAGCGGATCCTTTTCCGCCAGCATCCGGTCCGGTGCCATCACGAAGCGGATAAGCCATTCCCGTTCACGCTTTTGGGTCACGCCGAACAGGTCGGGACCGACACGTCGTTTCTCCGGATTCCGGATATCCCCGGCCCCGATCGTGTGGCATGCCGCGCACCGTGTGCGGAAAAGGTTCTCTCCCGCCGAGATGTTCCGCACCTCAGGGGCATCGGCGTAGTCGCGTCGCTCTTTGGGCGGCAGCTTCCAGTTGTGCAGCCAGCTCCCAACTTGCGTTGCCAGAACATAGGGGTTTTCGAAGGGGGAGCCCTTCATCCATCGGCCCGTGCTCTGGTTCCCGATGAGAAGACTCAGGGTGTGGGCACTCAGGTTGCCGCTCTGCTCCTCTTCGTTGTAGAGCCCAAGCTTCTTTCGAAGCAGGATGATGTCAGCTTCCTTCCCGGTCAGAAAAAGCCAGCCGGGACCTATCTGGAATCGCTGCGAATAGGCCTTGAGGACGCTAGGCTTGTCGAAATTCGGATCGACGGTGATCGAGTACATGAAGACGTCCTTCCCGACCCGATCCCCCAGAATCTTCTGAACTTCGCGAAGCCGTGCCGTCTCCAGTGGACACACATCCTGACAGCGGGTGAAGATAAAATTGATCACCACCACCTTGCCCTTAATCAGATCGTCGAAAAATCGAACCGTCTTTCCATCCTGGGTGACCAAGGGGACATTCGGAAAGTAGTCCGCCCCCCAAATGTCACGCGCATCCCCCTCGGCATGGAGGGAACCTCCCTGGGAAGCCAGCACGATTCCCACGATCAGAACTAGGATCAAGGACCGGACCATTCGCTGCATGCTCTCATCTCCTTCACTCTGAAAACTCTCCTTCCAGCGGGGGGCTGCTTGCCCACCGCTGGAAGGTTGTACGACGTGAGGTCTCGCTCCTCCCGTCAGAGAAAGAATCCTAAGGGTTGGCTGCCTGCTGTGCTAGCACGAGCCGCGCCTGAAGCGCTGCGATTTTCCTCTCCAGGGTCAAAACGACGCGTGCTCGCGGTTTTCGCCTGGCCAGCTCCCTGTCCAGCACAATCTGAGTCTGCTTGATCAACCTCGTAAGACGCAGCTCCAGGGCTGTCGGCGCGGGTGCTGGCGGTGGCGGCGGAGGGGGCGAAGGCGAAGGCGCCGGCGTGGGATTAGGAGTCGGCCCCGGTGTGGGAGCGGGCAGCGCGATTGAGGGCCCAATCCCATCGCCGCTTCTGAAGGTGGGAAGTGCGGCGGAGTCGACATACTCAACGCCATCCCAGGTGGGCAGGGGCGCCGGCATCAGCTGGATCTGTCCGGGGTGCTCGAGGTCCCACCGCATCAGCATGGAGTGGTCTTCATGCTGCGTGTTGTGGCAATGCTCCATGTAGGTTCCGGCGAATTCCCGGAAATGGATTGCCACTTCGACCCGGTCGGTGCTGTCAGCCATCGGCCCAACCCGATAGACATCCTTGCGGGCCCATTTCTCCCACTCGGGCGGGGCCTTGCCGCCGCGCGTCAGGATGATGCCTTCCTCGAAATGAACGTGCACCGGATGGCTCCAGCCGCCGTTGCCGAGAATCGACCAAATCTCGAGCGTGCCGTCGCCACTGTAGCCCGCCTCGGTAGGACCGTTGGCCAGCTGAGGCGCCGCGGAAACCCGTCTCGGGTCCATGGTGAAAGCATCCCCGTTGTCCGTCTTGATGGTCCACGGCGACGCATCGGTTCCACTCGATCGAACGAACTCGAACGTGCGATGCCGTGCGCTTACCAGCTTCGCCTGATCCGCCGGGTCATCCCGATGGAGGGTCAGCGGGATCATCGTCTTCTTGCCGGCCACATACTGAGCGGGATCCATGCTCGGATCCTGCCCCGAATAACTCTGCACGCGCAGCTCCAGGATCTTCCCAACTCCCGGGTCGCCATTGATCCAACGATCGGGGATGCCGTCTCTGTCGTCGTCCCGCAGCGCCGGCCTGTAGCTCCCGGACAGGATCACGGCCAGCGGGATCTTGCCGTTGGGCTTTCTGCCGTTGGTGTGCTCGAGCACGTTGACCAGGTAGAGCTTGTCTCCCGGTACGATGCCGTTTTTGCTGAAATCGACCACAATATCATAGCGCTCGGCGATTCCCTGCTCGGGAAGCTGCCCCTTGTGCTCCTGGAGGATGCCGTTTCCGTCCAGATCCACCGAGCCGTCAAATGGAACCGAATGCTCCATGATATTGCCGTCGTTAGCGATCATGTGGAAGGGAACCCGATTGTAGGAGACCCCTGAGCCGCTCGGACCGGGCATCTCGCCGCCCGCTCCCTTCACCTCTTTCACCAGTGCGAGCGTCAGATAGCGCGACACCGAGCCATTCAGGATACGGAACCGATACCGGCGCGCACGAACGTTGAAATACGGTCGCCACAGCCAGTTGACCAGCACCTGATCCCCAAGAAAGCCGTCGGTGTTGAAGATGTTGAACCACAACTGGCCGTCCTGATCCCAGGCCTTGTCGGCAATCACCAGGTTCACGTCGTAATCACGGTTGCCCCAGGGGAGCGCCGTGCCGCTCGGAAAGCGCAGGTTCACGCCGTCGTCGAAGTCCTCCTTGCCTCGATCCAACGCACTGTAATAATTCATCATCACCGCATTGCCCTTGTACACGTTCTGGGCAGTGAAGTCGAGCATGTGGTCGTGGAACCAGTGGGTGCTCATGGTCTCACGCCAATCGCCCCGGATCTTGATGGATCCGTTCTGACAGGTCTTGAGACCTGGGTTGAGGTCGTTTACGAAAAGGGTCTCTCCGGGAGAGCAGGGAAAGGCCGCCCGCGGATCCGAGGCGTCGGTGTTGATGGTGTCGTAGCCCGCCAACTGCAGTGGCCAGCGGTAGTCGTAGTACTGCCCCGGAAAGAAGAAAGCGTTGGTGTATCCGTCGCTTTCCGCCGGAGAGTGACCGTTGTGCTCGTGGGTCGAAATGGTGTGCAGCCCGAACCCGTGGTTTGCCGAGGGGTCGATGGGCAAGGCGTTGTAATGGCGCATCAAGATTGGCTGCCCATAGCGCACCATGAGCAGTTTGGGAGGCAGCGTTCCGTCAAAGGTCCACAGGGCCTTGTGATCCTGAACGGGCATGAAGGGATGGAAACGAATTTCGAGCCCCTTCGTTGTGCCCTCGAGCTTGGGAGTCCCGGGAATCGATGATTCGTAGACCGCGTGGTAGAGCCCCCCCGGACCGAATTCCCCGAGATTGTATCCATGCGCCTGCCTGCTGTCGCGAAACCCTCGATTCACTCGAGCCCCGGCCTGGACCGTCTTGAAATACGCCTGGGGATAGAACTCGTTCCAGCGCTGGTGAGCCCACCCCATTCCCGGTGGTCGTCCCTCCGCCGGAGGGGAGATCAAGCTGCGCCCGAGGAAGCTTTCTATGGCTGGCTTCCAGGGATTCAAGTCCGTGGTGTTCGAATACTGAGTCGGATACGGCGCGATTCCGGACTGAGCCAGGAAGGCCTCCAAAGCTGCACCGGCCGGTGCACTCGAAGCAACACTGTCCGAATCCTGCTCGGGTCCGGGTCCGGCCGTCGGAAGCGGGAAGCCGTTGGCCGGAACCGGTCCGTTGGGATCCAGGGGCTCAGGGCCGAACGACTCGAACCGAAGCATTTGCTGGGTAAAAGGCTCCGCGCCGAAAAGCGGGCTTGGACGGCTGTTGGTCGGAACATTGTTGCTGCTGAGGAGCGCCTGGGGAACGGAATTGGTGGTTCCCGCATCCGCCTCGGTTCCGGTCGCCCCCCCATCGAACGATCCTTCGTTGGCCGGAGGAAGAACTTCAAGGAGCTTGCCCGCGGCGTCGCGTCCAATCACGGGCCCCGTGAACGCAGAGGGATCTCCCGGAGGAGGCGGGCCGAAGTCGTCAAGGATCTCCGCCAGCGCGAAGGAGGTGAGGAGGAGCCCGCAAAGGGTTGCTCCCACGAAAAAGGTGTTGGCTCTGTGGTACGATCGAAGCAGCCTCTTGGAGGAGCCCCCAATCCCCGCCGCCTTTTCCAGGCACAGACTGTACAATGTTATCCTTTTCATGGTAAACCTCCATCTCATCCCAAAGGCCGCTTCCCCTTTGGCGCTAGGGCGTCGCATCTGCAGATCGGCCGCAGCATCAATCCCGCCCTACATAGGGCCGAAGCAGATCCGTGGCCGCGCCAGAGCTACCAGACCCCATCGTTGAAACGTGAAACGTCTGGTTCGGCTCTTGCTCTCTCATCGAGCCATCTCGGGTGCACACGCGTTGAGGCTGGATTCTAGATTCGAAGGATGAATGTCCGGTGGGGTTTGACCGACTGAGCGGTAATGCGGGCCTCTCTCCCCTGCGCGGGAGCGGTGAGCGCACGGTCGGTAACCAGAGTCTCGGCCTGCTGCGCGTGGATGTGAGATTGTTTGCTGGGCTCCGACGACACCAATTCCTCCAACAACGCGACGGGAGCCAACCTGCAGACGGTGGTATTCTGAGCCTGAACGGAGCCGCAGAGAAACACCGCAACGACAACGGTCAGAAAGCAGATCAAGAATGATTTTGAAGCGTCCATGGCATACCCCTCGCTTCCCTGAGCTTACTACCTAATTCTACTTGGTAGTACTTAGACTAAGCAGCCCATCTTCTCCACGCAATACTTAGATATACGTACCCGCCCATTTTGGTGATCGCCACCGTAGCATTTCGCACTCGTTGGAATGTCAGAGGCAACGCCTCTCGCATGCCATAAGGTGACAAAGAAGCGCATTTTCCGGAATCGCACAGTCACTCAGTGTGCTATGGTCAGCCATCGAGCGGGACTCTGACGAATCGGCCGAGCCCCGTTGAGTGCTTCGGCTCGGGGAGGCTCGATCGACAGGTGATGGCGAGGAGCTAAGGACGCCTCTTTGCAGCCCTCTCCCCTCTACAGGGAGCCGAGGAGAAAGGAGATGAGCCATGGGAAGACAGGTGAGCCGAATCACGGCGGACCGGAACGAGCCGTCACTTCAGGATGACCTTCGCCGGTATTGTGAGAAGGCCCTGGAGCTCGGAGCAACCAAGGTTGCGATTGTCCCGGTGGAAGACATTCCGGTGGATGAGCGCATCACACTCAAGTGTCAGATCCCTCGCTGCTTCGGCTACGGTGCGGGAGCCCAGTGTCCTCCCAACACCCTCAAGCCTGCCGAATTGCGCGAAATCCTGAAGGGGTTCCGGTGGAGCGTCTTCTTTATCAAGGATGTGCCGCCCGAAGTCATCGTCCGCGACAAAGCCACCATCAAAGCGCGCGTCGCCGCGTACCAGGATGTTTACAAGATGGTGACGGAAATCGAATCCATGGCCTTCTACGACGGTCATTACCTCGCTTTTGGCTTCGCCGCGGGTTCCTGCCGCCATACCTTTTGCGGGCAGCAGGAAACCTGCCAAGCCATGGAAGGAAAGAAGTGCCGTTTCTCGCTGATCTCCAGGCCGTCGATGGAGGCTGTGGGGATCGATGTTTACCACCTGGTTGCAAAGGAAGGCTGGGACATCTATCCGATCGGCAGCGGTGCCAAGCCGGAGGACATCCCCAAAGGAACACTGGCGGGTATTGTGATCGTTCAGTAGAACGAAGCAGGCCAGGAGAGTCTTGAGAGAGCCAATGCCGGTCTTTACCGGAAGGGACCTGAAAAAGGATACTGCCGAAGCCCCAGGCGGGGCTTCGGCAGCGGGGGGGGGCAGGCCGATTGGCATCGGTCGCTGATGGTGTCTTTAGGTCTCCTCCTTGCGAGGAATCCACAGTCACCATGTGTTCAAATCACTGAGCTCACTCAAAAGCCGCTGGAGAGTGTGCCGCACCTGTACGGCTGCCTCCAGCTTAGTCCGAATGGCGTCAACTGCCGCTGATGCAGCTAATGCAGTTGTGCGGACGCCGCCGAAGCACACAGAGCGCTCTGTATCCCCGTGAGCAGATCTTGAAGCTTGAACGGCTTGGCTAGGCAGGCAGCTGCACCGAGGCCAAGCGCCTCATTTTTCAATCCCGCGTTGGCTTCCGAGCTCATCAAGATAAAAGGGGTATCAAAACGACTGGACTTCACATACCGCAGCAGGTCCAGTCCCGATTCCACGGGCATATTGAAATCGGAAAGAGTCAGCTCGAAGCGGTTTCGGTTCAAATACCTACGGGCCTTCTCCACGTTCTCGGCTGGGATGCACTCATACCCTTGCTCCCGGAGAAAGTCGGCGAGCATTCCGCGCAGCAGGTCATCGTCATCAACGATCAGGATCTTGGGCATGGCTTCCTCCTTCTTCCCTCCAGGATAAGAGCCGTGGCCCGGAACATGCCGGACCCGCTGATCCAAATTGGCCGACATCCTTGCCAGCCTTGAACGGGGAGCATCCTGCAGCGTTGCCGTTATTTAAAGGCAAACCTCGTACCAAAACGGAAAAACACGAAACAAGTTAATATTTCAAGATGTTAATAGGAGCGAGCCCACATCGGATGGAGACGCAACTGTATGGATCTAGCTTCACTTCTGCATTGAATACTGTTCAACACCAGGGAATCCTGTGCACCGTCATTGAGGGCGCTTGCCTGCCCGTCAAGGGTCGCCCCTGTTGACCGCTCAATTTGTCTTGCGCTGAGCAAAGAACCATGTTATGAATTTTCCTCGCTTTTTGGGAGTCACCCCAGGAAGGCTTTGTCCGGGCTCAATCGGAAGAGTGGCCGTCCAATGCGTTTCGGTGCCGCTTGAGGTAAGCATGCCCCAAGCCGCGTTTCCGCACGAGCCATGAACCTCCTCGCCAAATGCCCCCGTAGCTCAGGCGGATAGAGCACGAGATTCCTAATCTCGGTGCCACAGGTTCGAGTCCTGTCGGGGGCACCAG
>CALBZH010000438.1 GCA_937889795.1 uncultured Syntrophobacteraceae bacterium
GCGAGGTCTATCTTAGCAATCCCGCGGTAGCCGCTGCATCGGCTGTGGCAGGGCGCATCGTGCACCCGGAAGAAATCTAGAAGATGAAAGCCCTCAGACACGGATGAGCACGGATGGGGGCACGGATGAAAACGGATATTTTCGAGAGGACCTGCATAATGGATGCGGACTTGAGTCTCTTGGGTCGCTTGAGTCTCTTGAGTCCTTTGCGCCGCATGCCTCTCTGAAATAGAAGCAATTAAGGAATCGACCATGAAGATGCGAGGAACCGCCTGGAAATTTGGCGAAGACGTGGACACGGATGCCATCATCCCGGCCCGCTATCTCAATACGTCCGATCCTGCTGCCCTGGCAGCCCATTGCATGGAGGATGCGGACGCCCAGTTTGTCAATAAGGTCAAGGTGGGCGACCTGATCGTGGCGGGGAAGAATTTTGGCTGCGGCTCGTCCCGCGAGCATGCTCCCATCGCCATCAAGGCGGCGGGGGTGAGCTGCGTGATCGCGAGCAGCTTTGCTCGGATTTTTTACCGGAATGCGTTCAACATGGGGCTTCCGATCCTGGAGTGCCCTGAGGCCGCCGCGGCGATTCAGACCGGCGACGACATCGAGGTGAGTCTGGACGAGGGTCTGATCGTGAACCACACGCGTCAGCAGACGTATCGGGCGCAGCAGGTTCCCCCCTTCATGCAGCAATTGCTCCAGGCCGGTGGCCTGATTCCTTACGTTCGTCAGCAGATGGCTCAAGAGGGACGTTGATCCTACCATTTTGGAGAGAGTGAGAGACGGATGAATTCAAAAAAGCACTACCGCATAGCGGTTCTCCCGGGCGATGGGACCGGACCCGAGGTTGTCAGGGAAGCGTTGAAGGCTCTCAAGGCCGCTTCCAGTGTCGAAGGGTTCACTTACGAGGAGGCTCATTACGATCTCGGGGGCGATCGTTACCTGAAGACGGGCGAAGTCCTGCCACCAAGCGCCGTCGATGAGCTGAAGTCCTTCGATTCCATTCTGCTGGGTGCCATCGGGCATCCCGACGTGAAGCCCGGAATCCTGGAGAAGGGCCTGCTGCTGGAGCTGCGCTTCCAGTTGGATCAATACATCAACCTGCGGCCGGTCATACTTTACGAAGGTGTGGACACGCCGTTGAAAGACAAGGGGCCGGATGACATCAACTTCGTCGTGGTCCGCGAGAACACCGAAGGACTGTACGCCGGGTCGGGCGGGTTTCTGCGCAAAGGGTCCATGCACGAAGTGGCGGTCCAGGAATCCGTGAACACGCGCATGGGTGTCGAGCGATGCATCCGCTTTGCGTTCGATTACTGCCGTCGGCGAAACCAGAGGAAGAAGCTGACGCTTTGCGGGAAGACCAACGTGCTGACGTTTGCCTTCGATCTTTGGGAGCGCGTCTTCCACGAGGTGGCCAAGGAATATCCCGACATCCAGACGGACTATGCCCATGTTGACGCGACCTGCATGTGGATGGTGAAGAACCCCGAGTGGTTTGACGTCATCGTGACCGACAACATGTTCGGCGACATTATCACGGATCTGGGAGCCATGATTCAGGGTGGGATGGGGATCGCCGCAGGGGGGAACATCAACCCGAAGGGCGTGTCCATGTTCGAGCCCATCGGGGGATCCGCACCCAAGTACACGGGCATGAACATCATCAATCCGCTGGCGGCCATCGGGGCGGCCCAGATGATGCTCGATCACCTGGGGGAGACCAGCGCGGCCGCGAAGGTTGAGGCCGCGATCCGCAAGGTGGTCGCCAACGACGTGAGGAACCTGTCCGCGGGTCACATGGGGCATTCCACGTCCGAAGTCGGGGATTTGGTCGCTAACTACATCGCGAAGGCGTAGCAGAGATAGGAAGAGAGAAGGCAGAATTTACAATGGGACAGAAATCGTACAAAGTTGCAGTGGTGGGGGCAACGGGAGCCGTCGGGAACTTGATGGTTCAGGTTCTTGAAGAGCGCGGCTTTCCGGTATCGGAGCTCAAACTTCTAGCCTCCGCGCGATCGCTTGGCAAGACTCTCCAGTACAAGGGGCAGAGCCTCCCGGTCGAGGAGCTCAAGGAGGATTCCTTCCAGGGGATCCGTGTGGCATTGTTCTCGGCGGGCGGGTCGGTGAGCAAGAAATTTGCGCCGATTGCCGTGGAAAGTGGCTGTGTGGTTATCGACAATTCCAGCGCCTTCCGCATGGACCCAACCGTCCCGCTCATCGTGCCCGAAGTGAACCCTCATGCGATCGTGACCCCTCCGGGCATCATCGCCAACCCGAACTGCTCGACCATTCAGATGGTCGTGGCACTCAAGCCCATCTACGATGCGGTGGGAATCCGAAGGATCGTCGTCACGACGTTTCAGGCGGTCTCCGGGACCGGAAAGCGCGCCATCGAGGAGCTACGTCAGCAGGTGTCGGCCCTGGTCGCGGGCAACCCTTTGGAGCGGGCGGTCTATCCGCACCAGATCGCCTTCAACTGCTTTCCGCACATCGGGGCTTTCCTTGAAAACGGGTTCAGCGAAGAAGAGATGAAGATGGTCAACGAGACCATCAAGATCTTCGAAGATCCCGACATCAAGGTGTGCGCGACGACGGTGCGCGTCCCTGTCTATTTCGGACATTCGGAGTCCGTGAATATTGAAACAAAACAGCCCATTGCGGCGGAGAAGGTACGGGAGCTGCTGACGGGAGCACCGGGCGTGCGCGTGGTGGATGATCCCTCGAAGGCGATTTATCCGCTTCCGATCGACGCGGCCGGTCAGGATGACACGTTTGTCGGACGCATCCGCAAGGATCCCTCGGTCGAGAATGGTCTGGCCATGTGGGTTGTGGCCGACAACATCCGCAAGGGTGCCGCCACGAACGCGGTTCAGATCGCGCAATTGCTTGCGGAGCGAGACCTGCTCTAAGGCCGACCTGTGGGCGAGTGAGGCGATGTGCGCATTGTAGCCGGATCGTTCGGGGGTCGCCGGCTGGAGACGCCCAAGGGAGGCGGCATCAGGCCAACGGCTGATCGGGTCCGCGAGGCGCTCTTTAGCATCATCGCGGACAGGATCGACCAATCCACGGTCTTGGATCTCTTTGCTGGTACCGGTGCGTTAGGCTTGGAGGCTCTGAGTCGAGGGGCCTCGCAAGCCATTTTTGTTGATCAGAGCCAGGAAGCCGTTCGCCTGGTTCGCTCCAATATTGCCCGATGCGGGGCGGCAGACCGTGCCGCGGTCATCCACGCCTCGGTCGATGCGGCTTTACGCCAGCTCACGAAGCGCGGCCTACGCTTTCAGCTGATCTTCCTGGACCCGCCTTACGCAAAGGGAAGTCTCGAGGGGGTGCTGCTGCAGGTGGCACCGATCGCCGAGGAAGGGGCACTGGCGATCGCCGAGCATGGGGCCAAAGAGCTGCTTCCGGAGCGATTGGGGCCCTGGAGGCGAATCGACGAGCGGCGTTACGGGGATACGACAATCTCATTCTACGAGCGTTAGCTGCCCTTGACTGTGGGGGTTGCGCAGTGAGTGGATCCTGGAAAGGATAATGCATGGACAAAGTGGCGGTTTACCCCGGCTCATTCGATCCCATCACCAACGGACACCTGGATCTTCTCGAACGGGGCCTCAAAATATTCGACCGCATTGTGATCGCTATTGCGCGGAACCCGGCCAAGAAACCGCTCTTCAGCGTTGAAGAGCGTGTGGAAATGATCGAAAAGGCCCTCGAGGCTCATCCGCTGAGAGACCGGATGGTCGTGGACGCCTTCGACGGACTGCTGGTGGAATACGTGAAGAAAGCCGGGGCCAAGGCCATCCTGCGCGGACTGCGGGCCATCAGCGATTTTGAGTACGAGTTCCAGATGGCGCTCATGAATCGGAAGCTCAGCAATGAAATCGAAACGCTCTACCTCATGACCGGTATGCGGTGGATCTACATCAGCTCGCGCATCATCAAGGAAGTTGTAGCCTCGGGGGGATGCGTCGAAGGGTTGGTGCACGTGCATGTCGAAAAGATGCTGGCCGAGCGGCTGCGAGTCGGTCAGAGCCTATGACCCGCCCAAACGAGCCGCCACGTCGAGGATGGTCTGAACGTACGGGCGGCTCTTGTTGTA
>CALBZH010000439.1 GCA_937889795.1 uncultured Syntrophobacteraceae bacterium
ACCACCGAGATCTACACTCTTTCCCTACACGACGCTCTTCCGATCTAACCTTGACAAGCCCGGGACCATTGGATCGATCGGGACGATCCTTGGCAATTGCGAGGTCAACATCGCCAACATGCACCTCAGCCGGACCCCCGAAAAGGACAAGGCAATCGCCATCATCCGCATTGACCATGAAGCCCCCGCGGAGGCACTTGATGCGTTGCTGAGCCATCCAAACATTTTGTCCGTTCAGCAAGTGAGGATTTGACCTCAGCCGCGAAACCACAACGAGCAGGGCAAATGGAGGGCAACGGGAATTCCTCGTCGCCCTTCCGAGTGATCCGTTTCGAGGTCGTGTCAACCGCAGAGGCGCAGCGGCGCTCCAAAGGGTTCGATACGCTCGGTGTGGGCATCGAAGACGGCTTTCATGCAAGCAATCTGCTGCATGCCGTGGGTGACCATTCGGTACCACCCATAGGCGATCTCTTCCTCGCTTGTTGCGAGCATGACCTCGTTGACATCTAGCCTTGCCTGCGGCCCTTCCATATCCAGTCGATCCCATCGCTCACGAGCTTCCTCTTTTCCTTCGGTCACGTAAAGAATGATCCCTTTTTTCATCTCTCATCTCCTTGAGGTGCGTCACGTTGGGAAAGAGCGATTCTTCTCTCTCATCCCGACCGGTTGGTGGATGCTCCCCGCCTGAGGAACCCTGATCTTTGGAATGCGGCCGGCAAAAAAAAATCCTTAGAGCCACTCGCTCTAAGGATCGCACCCTGGTTCACTTGGTCCTCGGCGGTTCACCCCGTATGTCCACGTACGGATGCCCCAACAGCCTTCAGGCAGGTCTTCTGGCTCACGGATCGTCCTACTCTCCCGGCCTTCCCATGACGCGCTGGGCGTCACAGTGGCCTTGCGGGATTTCGTCCCCGTTCACAGCGGCGGGACCGCTCCCGGATCACACGGGATTCCCTATTAAACCTTTCGGTACCTGGTGCTTATATTCAATTAGCAATAACCAATACGTGCGCTCGGGAGGTGTGTCAAGGAAAGATTGAAAGGAAAGCTGCCAATGAGAGGTCCGATGAAGAGGGTGGAAGAAGATGAACATAAGAAGGATCTTGGCAAAACTGACGATGCTGGCAGTGCTGCTGACGGTGAGTGGTTGTGCGCACATCCAGACGCTTTCCACACCGGATCCAGTGACTGTGCAGGAATTTGGATGCGGCGGCGATCTTCCCAGTCCGTATGCCCCGTATTGCCGTCCGTTGCCCCCGTAGGCGAGGTCATTGCCCAGGTGTGCCCGGCCTCTAATTGCAGAGGTGGGGGCAAATAACCGCAAGGATTGTCATCTCAGCCTGCGGCTTCAGCGGATGGCGAACCTGCCGATCGGTATTCGTGGAGCTTGTTGCGGAGGGTGCGGACGCTGATGCCCAGAATTTCTGCGGCGCGGGTGCGGTTCCCATCAAAAGATGAGAGGGCTTTGTGGATGAGCAGCTTCTCCATCTCGCTGATGGACATGAGCTCCAATTCGGATGACCCGGACTGAGAGAGATCGTCGATTCCTTCGTCGAGAAGCACGTGGTCCCGCCCGATGATGCTTTCCTGGCTGAGGAGCACGGCCCGCTGAATCACGTTTTCCAGCTCTCTCACGTTGCCCGGCCAGGAATAGGATTCCAGGAGCTTCAGAGCGTCCGGGGTCAGCGCCTGGACCGAGCACTTGTGGAGCTGGTTGTACTTTTCAAGGAAGTGCTTGGAGAGAAGCGCGATGTCTTCCGCTCGGTCACGCAGCGGGGGAATCTTCATGGGGATCACGTTCAAGCGATAGTAAAGATCTTTTCTGAACCTGCCATTGCGCACCACTTCCTCGACCTGGAGGTTAGTTGCGGCGATGACGCGCACGTCGACCGACACCGGGCGCCTGCCGCCGATCCGATCAATTTCGCTTTCCTGGAGGACCCGCAGCAGCTTCGGCTGGAGGTGGAGCGGGAGCTCGGTGATTTCATCCAGGAAGAAGGTCCCCGAGCTGGCCAGCTCGAACTTGCCTTCCTTGGTCTTGATGGCACCGGTGAACGCGCCCTTTTCGTGGCCGAACAGCTCGCTTTCGATGAGGCTCTCGGGCAGGGCCGCGCAGTTGAGCGCCACGAAGGGCTTGGTCCTTCGGTCGCTGTTGTGGTGGATGAACCGGGCGAAAACCTCCTTGCCAGTGCCGCTCTCACCCTGCAGGAAGATCGTTGCGCTGCTTGCTGCCACGCGCTTAGCCATGGCCTTGAGCTGCAGCATGGCGGGATTCTGGGTGATGAGCATCGCTTTGCCGGGAGGCGCAGCTCCCGTGTCAGGGCTCTTTTCTTGTCGTTCTTCCAGCCACTCGATGGTTTTGGTGAGGCGCTCCGGATGAACGGG
>CALBZH010000440.1 GCA_937889795.1 uncultured Syntrophobacteraceae bacterium
CTGTCAGGCTTCCCTCCTTCGAGTCGTCTGACGGTATCCGACGCCCCCTGGGGAAGCTGTGGCGCTTGCCCATGAGACGTGGCAAGCGATTGAGACCCGACCATTGCCATGAGCTCCGTCAGAAAGCCCGTCATGCTTTCTGCTTGTGAATTCATGACTTCGGACGCCGACGCGGATTCCTCGGCAGTGGCCGCGTTTCGTTGGATCACCTTGTCCATCTCGGAAACAGCGCGGTTGATCTGTTCAATTCCCTGGGCCTGTTCCTGGGAAGCAATGGCGATCTCGTTCAGGAGCTCCGTCGACTTGAGCACGCTCGTCGCGACTTTCTTGAATTCGTCGTCGGTTCTTGCGAGCAGGCTCGATCCTTCCTTGACCCGTTTGACGGTGTCTTCGATCAATCCGGCCGTACTCCGAGAGGCGTCGGCCGCGCGCATGGCGAGATTGCGTACCTCGTCGGCCACGACGGCAAAACCGGCGCCCGCCTCCCCAGCCCTGGCGGCCTCAACAGCCGCGTTCAGTGCGAGCAGATTGGTTTGAAACGCAATCTCATCAATCGTTTTGATGATTTTCTGCGTCTGTTCGCTCGCCGACGAGATCTCCGCCATGGAGTGCGTCAATTTCGCAAACGACGCGTTGGCTTCACCAACGATCTGGTTGGCTTCGCTGATGAGCCGGCTCGCATGCGATGCGTTGTCGGCATTCTGTTTGGTCATGGAAGCCATCTCTTCAAGCGATGACGAGGTTTCCTCCACCGCCGCCGCCTGCTCGCTCGCCCCTTCCGCTAAAGCTCCTGACGATACGGAAACCTGCTCAGCGGCGGTCGAAACCTGCATCGCTCCCCCGGCGAGGCCGGTGATCACCCGTTGGATCGGGCGCGTAATGGAGCGGGTGATCAGGAAGGTGAGGAGTGCACCAACGACGAGGCCAATGGCCAGGGCCACAACGATCATGGAATTGGAGGTAGACACGATGGATTGCGTCGAGGACTTCGCCGAGTCGAGCTCACTCCACGCATTGTCCTGCGTCTTCTGGGCGGAAGCGAGGACCTGCTCACCGTTCTGCTTCATCTTGGGAAGGACGTTTTCCGCCACCTCGGTCTGGTTCTGCGCCCAGGACTTGGCCGCCGCCCAGTATTGCTCCGTGGCCTGAGCCGCGCTCTCAATGCGCTGTTTGTCCGTCCCGCTCGTGACGGTCCCTTGAAGCTTCTTGTAGAGGGATGCCAGGCTTTCAATGCATTGCTGGAGCGTGCTCCAGTGCTTCGCATCCCTGCTGATGATGAACCGCTTTTCCGAGAGCTGAGCCAGGAGCACCGTTTCCCCGATCTCACGCACGATGAAGACGGCATCCGTGGACTTGTCGACACTTCCCTGCTTGACAAGGGTATAGTCTTCAACCACTTGGCTAAGCGTGTCCCCAGCGCGGTTCATGATCTTCAGATTGGCTTTGAGCGCTTCCTCGTCACCGCCTTGCTTGAGTCCTTCGGCCCAGGCTGCGATGGCTTTGCTGTAGTCTTCCGTGGCTGCCCGTGCGTTGGCAATCTGCTTCTTCTCTGTCTCGTTCGGCTTGAGCTTCTCAAGCTGCTCAAAAGCCTTCAGAAGACTTCCCACATTGCGCTTGATGGAATTCAGATGCTGCGGACTCTGCTCGAGCGCGAACGATTTTTCGCTCACGCGCATGTCCAATGCCCAGGCGTTGACATTGTTAATGATCGCGAGCGCATTTTTGGCGTCCGTGTACTCCGTTTTTTTGGATTCCATGAGCTCATTGGCGATGCTCCGAGCCAAAGCGCCCTTTTCATCCATCGAAAGCTCGGCCTTGGCGTTCACTTGCAGCGCCGCTACCGTCTGATCAAAAAGTCGGCTGTATTCCGCGGTCAGCTTCTGAACCTCCGCAGCTCGTGATGATGCCTCCGCATCGCCGCTCTTTGCTGCAATCTGAGACAGCTCTGTGACCTGTGTAGACAGCTTTTGCAGCGCCTTTCGGGTCTGAGACCCAGCATCCTCCGTCTTGGACAGAAGGTATTCCTTTTCGTGCATCAGGGTTCTGAGCGCTTCACGTTCGACGGCCGCAGAGCCCTGAAGTGCAGGAAGGCTTCGATTCGCGAGCACGCCCATGTTCGCGCCCACTCGCTTGAACATCACCGTTCCCAGTGCCCCCAGGGCGATCGTGACACACAGCACGGCAGAGAACCCGAGCACCAGCTTGGTTCTTAACTTCATGATACGGTCTCCTTGGACCTTGGCGCCTGCTTCGCTTTTCCCGAAAGTCCAGGCAAGTGAGGCCCGGATCCCGCCTGCTCCCCGACGTCACGGAGGAGCAAGCGGACCCGGAGCAGACCTGGCAGAAGGCTGACATCCGGAGCGCCGAATCCCCACTCGAGCCCTCCGGATGAGAGGCACCGAAGTCCGGTCTCAAGACTTGTTGTAGACGCCACAGCCAACGATCAGGTCTTCGAACCGTTCGAGGTACATGGACTTGGGCTCGATTTCGTTGCTGACAGGATTTCTGAATTTGTAGTCCTGCCAAGCAGTGGTCTGATTCTTCATCATGTCCACGCGCTCTTTCATGAATTCCTTGCCGTCCACGTCCTTGTTGTCGATGAGGTCTCTTCCGATCATTTTCGGATTGGCGCCGTGAGCCAAACACTTGGCGTTCATGTCATAAACGACCACATAGAGATCTCGATCCACAAATTTCCCGGCAGGGTTGCTGAATTCCTCGAAGGCCTTGTCCCGACCGTTCGCCTTGATGAATTCAATTGCCTTCTTCACCATGGCAACCGCTTCGTCTTTCGTCCCCGCATCGCCGGCCGCAACGGCCTGCACGCTCATCCCCAATACACACACAGCCACCATCAACACTTTCAACCACTTCATTGCTCTGATCTCCTTTTGTCTGCTTTAAGTCAACATTGAGCACCCGATTGTGTTTCATTCCTTCACAAAGCAAAATGCATTCCTTTCGGCGCGGACTCGACGGATACACCGTCGCTCGCCTTCGAACGGGAGCCCCTTGAGGTGGGCTCGCCTCCACGCCCGCTTCCGAGATTCACGGCGAAAGGCACGCCGAAAGGCCTTGTCACTCCCCCCATCCTTGTCTAGAATGAGGGGGTCATAGCAGAAACCCTAACGATAGCCTGGAGTTATGGTCGCGAGATCAATCCAAGGAGTGTGTCTCCTCGCCGTGCTTGTCATCGCCCTGTCCGGATTTCCCGCTCTGGCCAAGGACAAGGCGGACATTGTCGACGTGAGCCTGGAACGAACGAGAGGCAACCTGGAAGTGAGCTTCCGGCTGCACAACTGCTTCAGCCCAAAGATGGAGGAGGCAATCCGTGCCGGTATCCCGACGACCTTCCGGTTTCGAATCGTCGTTGAAAAGCAGCGACGCCTTCCTTTGTTTCAATCCCCTTTGGTGGACATCGTGTTCGAGCACACCATCAAGTTCGACCGTCTGAGAAACCGCTACCGGGTGCAGCTCCACGAGCAGCCCGAGCGCGAAGTGAGTACGTCCGATTTCGAGGAAGCCAAACGCAGCATGAGTACCGTGAAAGACCTCCCGGTGATCCCCTTGTGGCGACTGGGGGACCGCGCCAATTGCCAGGTGCTGCTCAAGGCCGAGCTGTCCAAGTTTTATCTGCCGCTGCTGTTCCGCTATATTTTCTTCTTTGTGTCTCTTTGGGATTTTGAAACCGATTGGTATAAGGTGACCTTCTAAAATGTGGAATCCAAGAAAGATCGGTTCTGGCCCGCCCGCGGCTAAAAAGAAGCGGGCCAAACTCTATTGGATAGTGGCTTTAGCCGTTG
>CALBZH010000441.1 GCA_937889795.1 uncultured Syntrophobacteraceae bacterium
ATCCTCTACCGGGAGGTCGTGAGCCAAACGCAAGCGGCTATCGAGGAAGGCCTCAACGAGGAGCACCGGCTCCTCACCATGCGAAGCCGCGCCAAGATCCTCACGGCCCGAACCTTCGAGGAGGCGGTGAACGTGCTGGAGCGCTTCAAGCCGTACCTTCTCGGCGTGATCTCGGACGTGCGGCTCCCGCGGGGGTGCGTGCTGGATGATGATGCGGGCCTGGACTTGCTGCGCTTCCTGAAGTGCGAGATCCCAGACCTGCCGCTTTGCCTCACGAGCTCCGAGCCTGGCAACAGATTCAAGGCCGACACCATCCCGGCGTCCTTTGTCGACAAGAGCTCCCGTTCCTTGCATGAAGACATCCGGTCGTTTCTGTTGCACCTGGGCTTTGGCGACTTCGTCTTCCGCATGCCGGACGGCCGTGAGGTCGGGCGAGCCTCGAGCAGGCGAGCCCTTGAGCGCGTCGTCAAGCAGGTCCCTCTTGAATCCTTCGTGTATCACGCCAACCGAAACGACTTTTCCCGGTGGCTCTTCGCCCGCTCCGAAATCTTCCTGGCCCAGCATTTCAGACCCATCAGCGGCGCGGATTTCGGCGGGGACATGGAGCGCACGCGCGAGCATTTGAGCCAGATGCTCGCCATTCAGCGCAAATGGCGCCAAAAGGGAGTTGTGGTCGATTTCGACGCAGACGATTTCGATCTCGACACGGAATTTCAGAAAGTGGGAAGAGGCTCTCTGGGAGGCAAAGCCCGCGGCCTCGTCTTCGCGGCAAACCTCCTCAAGCGCAACATGGAATTTGCCCGGAAATACCCGCAGCTGCAGATCCTTATCCCTCCGTGTCTTGTCCTAACCACGGAAGCCTTCGATGCCATCGTCGAACAGGGGACGCTGCAGGACCTGTCGAAGACCGACATGCCCAATGACGAGATTGCAGCCCGGTTTCTCAGCTCGCCCTTCCCGGAGGCGATGGCGCGCGACCTCAGGGCCTATCTGCTCGAAGCACCCTATCCCTTGGCCGTTCGGTCCTCGAGCCTTTTCGAGGACGCGCAGTTCCAAGCTTACGCCGGGCTGTACAAGACTTACATGCTTCCCAACGACCATCCGGACATCGAAGAGCGCCTTCGTCAGCTCATGGCGGCTATTCTCCTCGTTCACGCATCGACCTTTTGCGGTGGTCCCAAAGCGTTTAGCCAGCGCATGGGCAAGCAGACCGAAGACGAGAAGATGGCGGTGATCGTCCAGAGACTCATGGGGAGAAACCATCGCGGTTTCTTTTACCCGACCCTGGCCGGCGTGGCCCAATCGCACAATTTCTATCCCTTTGGCCGTGCTCGGCCTGAAGACGGCTGCGCAACGATCGCCCTCGGCTTGGGAAAGACCGTCGTCGAAGGAGGCAGCGCGCTTCGGTTCTGCCCCAGGTACCCCAGGATTCTCCCCCAGTTTTCGTCGGTCGAGGACATTCTCAGGAATTCCCAACGGGTGTTTTACGCACTGCGCATGGGGGGCGGGACCGCTCCCGGCTCCACCATGGATGAGCCCAACCTCGTTCGCAGGGATGTGGCGGATGCCGAAGGTGAGCCTCCTCTCGTGCACGTCGCAAGCTCGTACATCCCCGAGGAGAATCGCGTCCGCGATGTCGGAACAGGCCCCGGTTACCGCGTGGTCACCTTCGCGAGCATGTTGAAGCACCAGACTCTCCCGCTTGCCAGTCTCCTGAGCGACCTTCTCATCCTGGCCGAAGACGGGATGGGAGCCCCCGTTGAGATCGAGTTCACTGCCGACCCATTGGGCTTGGACGGCAGCAAGCCCGTTTTCGCCATCACCCAGGTACGGCCGATGTCAGCTCGAGCCGAGCTCATGGAAGTGACCATCACGGACGCCGAGGTCTCACGGGCGCTGTGCTTTTCGACCCAGGCCCTGGGCAACACCCTGCGAGAGGATGTGCGAGACTTTCTCGTGGTCAAGCGAACGAGCTTTGATCCGGCTCGCACGATCGACGTGGCACGGGAAATCGGTCGTTACAATTCCAGGCTTGTCGCCGAAGCCCGCCCGTTCATCCTGATTGGTCCGGGCAGGTGGGGCTCGGCGGACCGCTGGCTCGGGATTCCAGTGACCTGGAACGACATCTCGGGAGTGGCCGCCCTGGTTGAATGGGCATCCGCGGATCTCAAAGCGGAGCCGTCCCAAGGGTCCCATTTCTTTCACAACGTCACAACGCTAGGCATCAGCTACCTCACCGTGGCAGGCGGCGAGGACTTCATCCGCTGGGAAGCATTGGAATCCCTGCCGGTCTTTGAAGAGAGGGATTTTGTCGCACAGGTGCGGCTGGAAAGCCCCCTCACTCTGAAGGTGGACGGACGGACTTCTCGAGGCGTCATCCTCGGGGACGCTCCTGCCCGTTGACCGGTTTGAGAACGCCATCCCGAGCGGCGAACGACACGAGAGGAGATGCGACCATGATTGTCGGGATTCTTAAAGAGATCAAGGCCGAGGAGAACCGGGTTTCCATGACCCCGGCTGGCGTCGAGGTCATGAGGAAGTACCGGCATAGGGTGCTGGTTGAGCGAAGCGCCGGAGCCGGCAGCGGGTTCGATGACGTCGCTTATGAAACGGCCGGCGCTGAAATGGTTTCGACCCCGAAGGAAATTTTCGAACGGGCCGAAATGGTCATGCACGTGAAGGAGCCACTGCCCCCGGAATATGAGCTGATTCGTGAGGATCAGATCGTTTTCACGTATCTGCATCTTGCCGCCGCCGAGTCGCTGACTCACAAGCTGATCGAGACCAAATCGGTGAACATCGCCTACGAGACCATCCAGCGACCCGACGGCTCGCTTCCGCTGCTGACGCCGATGAGCGAAGTGGCCGGACGTATGGCGATTCAGCAGGGCGCCAAGTACCTCGAGATGGCCCAGGGCGGCCACGGTGTCCTGCTGGGGGGCGTCCCCGGGGTCGATCCCGGTATGGTCGTGATCATCGGAGGCGGCGTCGTGGGAGCCAACGCGGCCAAGATGGCCTGTGGCCTGGGAGCCAAAGTCTATCTGCTCGACATGAGCCTCGATCGGCTTCGCTACCTGAGCGATGTCATGCCCGCCAATTGCTTTCTCCTCATGTCTACTCCCGCCACGATTCGAGACCTCATTACCCGTGCCGACGTCGTCGTGGGAGCCGTGCTCATTCCTGGAGCCAAAGCCCCCAAGCTCATCTCCCGCGACATGCTGAAGACCATGAAAAAGGGCGCCGTGCTCGTGGATGTCGCCATCGACCAGGGAGGCTGTTTTGAAACCTCCCGGCCCACCACGCATTCCAACCCCATCTATGCCGTTGACGGCATCGTCCACTACTGCGTGGCCAATATGCCCGGGGCTGTTCCCAAGACATCGACTCTGGCACTCACCAATGCCACCCTTCCCTATGCGGTCGAGATCGCCAGCAAGGGCTGGCAGCGTGCATTGCGGGAAAACCCGGATATCCGGAAGGGGGCGAACGTCGTCAAGGGCAAGGTGACCTTCAAGGGAGTCGCCGATGCTTTTGGACTGGATTACACTCCGATCGATACATTCCTCTAATCCTCTGTCAGCTTTGCTCCGCAGGATACACCCGCCTTTGGTTCCCCTCTCGAGGGGGGTTGGGGGGTGTTGTCATGCCCGGCGCAACTTGTTTGACGGAGCACTAGGCCAGGAGTCCCTGAAACACCCAGGGGGAAAAGGAGGACGCGCCGTGGTTGTCGGGATCCCGAAGGAGATCAAGGCGGAAGAGAACCGGGTGGCGATCACGCCAGCCGGGGTGGAGATCATGCGACAACAGGGTCACACCGTCCTGCTTCAGACCGAAGCCGGCGCAGCGAGCGGGTTCGAAGATGGCGCCTACGTCGCTGCTGGAGCCGAGATTGTCGAGACAGCCGAGACCATTTTCGAGCGTGCGGAGATGATTCTCCGCGTCAAGGAGCCCCAGCTTTCGGAGGTCGGTTTCCTTCGAGAAGGCCAGATCTATTTTGCCTACCTGCATCTTGCCTCCAATGCGTCGCTGACCCGCGCGCTCATGGATCGCGGATCGGTCAACATCGCCTATGAGACCGTTCAGAAACCAAACGGATCCCTACCACTTCTGACGCCCATGAGCGAAGTCGCCGGAGTCATGGCCATCCAGGAGGGGGCCAAGTACCTCGAAATGGCCCAAGGGGGCGATGGAGTCCTCCTCGGCGGCGTTCCCGGGGTGGACCCGGGGATGGTCCTCATCCTCGGAGGCGGCGTCGTGGGGCTTCGAGCCGCGAGAACGGCCTGCGGCCTTGGAGCCCGGGTCTATGTGCTCGACATCAACCTGGACCGGCTCCGGTATTTGAGCGACATCACGCCCGGGAATTGCTTCGTCCTGATGTCCAACCCGGCAGTCATCCGGGACCTGATTGCCAGAGCGGACGTCGTCGTGGGAGCGGTCCTCGTTCCCGGCTCCAGGACGCCGACCCTTGTCACGCGCGATATGCTCCAAGTTATGAAGAAAGGCGCGGTTCTCGTCGATGTGGCTATCGACCAGGGTGGCTGTTTCGAAACCTCCAAGGAAACCACGCACGCCCAGCCCACCTGCCTGGTC
>CALBZH010000442.1 GCA_937889795.1 uncultured Syntrophobacteraceae bacterium
GACCACCGAGATCTACACTCTTTCCCTACACGACGCTCTTCCGATCTGCCGCGGTCTCCACCGGGATTCCCGTGGTTTCCGAGTAACGAGAGAGCTTCTCGCGAAACTCTTCCCACGAGATCAACTGGTCTCTGAAATCCGAGAATTTCTCACTTTCCTCCACGCAAAGATCGGCGCTTTTGAGCTCGAGGGTGATTTGCGAAAAAAGACACACCTCGAGCTGTCTTCGGTCGACATCCTCGGGGAGAGGGTTTCGCCGTTTTCGACCCGTCACCAGATACCACCATGCGTCGGGAATCCAGGAAAGGTCGAGCAGTGAGGGTTTATCGCGCTCGCGTTGGGGTTCGAGAGGGACCCTGTCCGCTTTCGAGGTCTTGTGCGTGAACACAAAAGAGATCGCCTGCTCAAGTGATTTATCCGAGCTGGTCGAAACAAAACGCAGTTCGGAGAGAATCCTGAAGAAAGCGGCCCGGTAACCTTTGAATAGAGGCCGTAAAAAGCGGAAGTAGTTCTTGGCGCCGTAGATGCTGTGGTTCCTTGCATACTCAACCAGCTCAGGTTTGTCGTGGAAGACGGTCTCGATGGCGGCAAGTCGCTTCTCAGGAGGCTCGGGAGCCGAAGCCAGATCGTACACATCTTTATAGTTGGCGATGATCTCGTCGGCTCTTTCGCTGTTTTCCTCGATGTATTCCCTGAGCGCATCTTTCCCTTTGGCGTGAATCCTGCCAATCTTCCTGATCAGGATTTCGCACAAATCGTCCACAACCCCGGCCAGCCTGCATTTGATCAAAGCGACCGCCAAAACGAACCGTTTGCGCTTGGATACCGCCCGCATGCGTGCGGCGTCGAGGCTGCACGCCTCAAGGGCCAGGTGTTGAACCTTGATGTAGGGGACTTTGCGGAAGGGGTCTTCGAATTGTCCGATCCCACGCAACCAGGTCAATCGATCCAAAAGCCTGTTTAGCTCCTTCAGCGTAGGTTTTCCCGGGTCTTGTCGAAGGTCGTTCCAAGGAGATTTTTTGGTCTCGGGATCGGTTTCAAGGATCTTGTCCACCGCTGACCTGGTCTCTTCATCCGCCCGCTCGTATATCTCGCGGTAGATCAGACTGTTCGTTACAGCCCTCGCTTTTTTGGCTTCCCGAAGCAAGGTCTCGAAAACGGGAAGTTCGAAACGGTTGCGTACCAGCTCTTCAATTCCAACGTTTATGATGTCGACGAGATCCTGTTTGATCTGCGCTGCCTGGCGCATTGAACCGCCAAGGAGGTCCGCAGCCTCCTTGGCGAACGGCTTGACCTCCATCAACTGTCTGATGCGATCCACATGGTTCCATTTGTTGCGGGATCGTTCGTATTCTTTGATGGCCCGTGCGCTGTAGGTGCATCCAATCGAGGCGGCGATGTGCTTTGCGATGTCTTCCGGGACAGAGGTCGCCGGCTTGAAATAGCCCAGACGTTGAAAGCTTTTGAGGAGGATCAGGAATCCCAGCTTCGCGTTCTTGCTTCGGATGAAACCGTCGACGTATGAAAGCTCCTCCTGGGTCGGCGTGTAGAATTCGACCAAGTCCCTGGCTCTCGTGCGTTTCCGGAAGCACGGATATGCCGTCTCCTGAACAATCGGCAAGGCCACCACCTGAGCTCGACGTTCATTGCGGTAACGGACCGGACTTCGTCCATCTGTGAAATAAAATGGCCGTTTCCAGCAGGCAGGCATTATATATGGAAATGGAGGTTTCTTGTAAACCGGATTTGCATGAAATAACTCGAACGAGCGGTTTCCATCGACAGGCGCAGGAAATGATCATCGGCTACATCCGCGTGAGCACCGACAGGCAGGCGGCCGACAACCAGCGGTTTGAAATCCTCAAGTTCGCGGACGAGAGAAAGTGGCCGATCGGCGAATGGGTCGAGGAGTTGGCCGGCGGAGCGAAAAACGTGAACGAGAGGAAGCTCGGCCCGCTTCTGCGGAGAATGCAGACCGGAGACGCCCTCGTCGTGACGGAGCTCTCGCGCATCGGCAGGAGCTCGATGGAAATCATGAGCGTCCTTCACGACTGCATGGAGAGGGGAATCGAGGTCTTCACCACCAAAGAGAGATACGAACTCGGGAACGACATCAATTCGAAGGTCCTCGCCTTCGCGTTCGGATTGTCCGCCGAGATCGAGCGGCGCTTAATCTCGCAGCGCACGATGGAAGCGCTCGCCAGAAAGAAGAAAGAGGGCAAGAAGCTCGGAAGGCCGAAAGGCAGCCTCGCAAAAGTCGTGAAACTCACCGGCAGGGAGAACGAAATCAAGCTGCTCCTCGAAAAGAGGGTGTCTGTCAGCGCGATCGCAAGAATTTTCGGAGTGAACAGGCTGACCGTCCACAATTTCATTAAAACAAGAAAACTGAAGTGACCATCGGATCGAAAAAGCAGGAATTCTCCTCTACCCCCTTGCTTATGAGAGGATGTTGAGATACATTGTATCTCAACACAAGGAGTTCGCTATGCCTACCACCGCAATGGTCCATGTCCGCGTGGATGAACGACTCAAGGAGGAGGCCACGAAAACGCTGGCCGCCATGGGGTTGTCCGTGTCTGACGCTATACGTGTTTTCTTGACACACTTGGTCGCCGAAAAGCAAATGCCGTTCGTACTCAGGGCGCCGAACGCCGATACCCGTGCGGCGATGGCCGAGGCCGATGATATCGTACGCACGCGCCGTGCTCGCTTTGACACTGCTGACGAATTGTTCAATGACATCGAAAAGAACAGCAGCAAGTAAACGGGCCAGATTGCCGCGAGCGTCAGACTATTCAAAGTCTTTCCTAAAGGACTGGGAACGGTTGTCTCGATCTGGCCGGTACGACATGAACCGGCTCAAGGAGGCAATGTTGCTACTGATTGGCAATGATGGTCCACTTGGGCCTGAATGGCTTGATCATCCGTTGGGCGGCGATTGGGTAGGGCATCGAGAATGCCATATCGGAGGGGACTTTCTGTTGGCTTATAAACTTGATGACAACGTGAAGCCTGGTTTGGTTGTGTTCGTGCGTGCTGGCACACATGCTGAGCTGTTCGAATAGATACGAGCTATTCAATTGGAGGATTCGAGCTATTAAGAAATTGGTCACAATTTACGGGCAAGCATCCTTAATACTTAGATAATAAGTCTCCTATTGCAGTACAGTGAACGAATCGTTGCCA
>CALBZH010000443.1 GCA_937889795.1 uncultured Syntrophobacteraceae bacterium
CACCGAGATCTACACTCTTTCCCTACACGACGCTCTTCCGATCTGTAGAAAAAGAGGTCATGGCCTTCGGTAAGCATTTGGTCGAGACCTGCGGGGTTGCTCTTGAGACGCGGATCTACCGTATACGGTATGTGAGAGAGTTCCTGACAGCCCAATACGGTTCAGGTCCAATCAATGCACGGCATCTACGGCCCGATGAGATCATGAGCTTTCTTGCCGAGCGAGCAAGAGAATGCAAGGCCGGTACGGCAAAGGTGATCGCTTCATCGGTTCGCAGCTATCTCAAGTTCCTTGTTCTGCGCGGGATCTCAAGCAATCGGATGGTGGCGGCTGTGCCCACCGTTCCCATGTGGCGCATGTCCTCTGTCCCCAAGGTCCTCTCTCCAGCGGAAGTCGATCAGTTCTTATCCTCATTTGATGTCTCCACTTCCAGCGGCTGCCGAGATTACGCTATTGCACTATGCTTTGTTGAGCTTGGTCTCAGGACCAGTGAGGTTGCAGCAGTGCGCCTTGATGATATCGACTGGCGCCAAGGCGCACTTCGGATAGCAAGCGGGAAGAGCCAGGAGCGGATTCTACCCCTTACCACACGGCTTGGCGGTGCTCTTGCCGACCATCTGAAGAGGGAGCGTCCGATGTCATCGGGGCGCATGCTCTTCCTTCGACATAGTGTGCCCGCTGGGGCTCCGGTGACCCGCCATATCGTCAGAGGCATTATACGCAGAGCGTGCGCCCGTGTCGGCATCCTTCCCCCACGTGATGGGCCCCATACTTTTCGCCATACACTGGCTACCCGTATGGTCCAAAGCGGAACTCTCCTAACAGAAGTTGCCGATGTTCTCGGGCACCAGAGCATCGACACTACAGCGATCTACACAAAAGTGGACCTCACCTCCTTGGCTCAAGCCGCCATGCCTTGGCCGGAGGTGGCCTCATGATAAAAGAGCGGACGGTAGTCGCCTGGGCAGAGGAGTATCTGTGCTATCGGCGTAAGCTGGGTTTTCAGTTGAAGACCGAAGGTCGTCAGTTGCTCGATTTTGCCCGATACGCTGACAGGCAGGGCGGTGATGGTCACCTGAGCACTGATCTGGCACTGCGGTGGGCCCGGCTTCCGCAGAATGGATCTGCCCTCTACTGGGCAAGAAGGCTGGAGGTTGTCCGTTGCTTTGCCCGCTATCTCGCCGTTTTTGACCCGCTTACCGAAGTCCCGCCCAAAGGGATACTGGGGCCTGCTCACCATCGCTCAACCCCGCACATCTATTCCGAAGCTGAAGTTGCATTGCTGCTCAAAGCCTGCTCTGAGCTCAAACCAACAGGTGGATTGCGCCCACACACATACGTCACGCTCTTTGGGCTGCTATCATGCACCGGCTTGCGTATCTCCGAAGCACTCAAGCTCACGGACGATGACACGGATCTCGATCGTGGGGTGCTCACCATCCGGCAGACCAAGTTCCACAAGTCACGCTTGGTGCCGCTGCATCTTTCCGCAAAAGAAGCCCTCGAAAAATACGCGGATTTTCGAGACCGTCTCTGTCCCATCCGGTCTTCCCGTGCGTTCTTTGTCTCAGGAAACGGCAAAGCTCTGCCTTACTCCACAGTGAGCTACGTATTTCTGACTCTGAGCCGAAGCCTCGGCTGGAATAGCGGGGATATGAGTCTCGGCTGCCGGATCTATGATCTCAGGCACACATTCGCCACCCGTCAGATCACGCTTTGGCAGGAGCAAGGAGTCGATGTCTCTGCTCGGCTCCCGACACTTTCAACCTACATGGGGCACGTGAAGGTTTCTGATACCTATTGGTATCTCAGCGCAATCCCCGAACTCTTTGCCGCAACCGTGGAGGCCTTCGAGCGATATGCATGCACGGGTCAAGGAGGCTCACCATGAACCACTCAGCCAATGCCACCACTTTCCCCAGGATTTTGCAGGACTTTTTTTGCATTTATCTCCAAAATCAAAAGAACGTCAGTCGCCAGACTGTCGTCTCCTATCGGGATACCTTCCGACTTCTGCTTCTCTTCATCCGAAAGAATCGTTGCACGGAGCCTTCCCATCTGGCATTGCTGGATCTCAACGCCGGTCTCATTCTTGAGTTTCTGAACCATCTGGAAGCAGAACGGGGCAACTGCATTCAAACGAGGAACGTGCGATTGGCAGCCATCCGATCATTTATGAGATACGCTGCTTTGCGCGATCCGCGATCCCTTGTAAACGTGGAGGGACTGCTTGCCATTCCCCTCAAGAGATCGGAAAGTCGGCTTGTCGGGTATCTGTCCCGCGATGAGATAAGTGCGATACTAAAAGCCCCCGATCTCTCGACGTGGTCAGGGCAAAGGGATCGGGTGATGCTCGCCACCTTCTACAACACAGGGGCGAGGGTGTCGGAAATCTGCCAACTGCGTGTCTGCGATGTCGATCTAGACCGTTCACGAAGCGTGAAGCTTCATGGCAAAGGACGAAAGGAGCGGAGCATTCCTCTTTGGAAAGATACTGTCTGCCAGATCCGGGAATGGCTCCGTCGTATCGACTCAAGCAGCAGTGCACCTCACTTCCCTAATCGTAAAGGGAAACACCTGACTCGTTCCGGTGTTGAAGGGCGTTTGCAGAAGGCTACCGCGACAGCAATAAGAACTTGTCCCTCGCTCGCAGCCCGACCGCTATCCCCTCATGTGCTGAGGCACACAACTGCCATGCATCTCCTTCAGTCCGGCGTTTCCGAATCCGTGATCGCTCTGTGGCTGGGGCATGAGAGTGTAACAACCACCCACAGGTATGTGGAAGCTGACCTGGCAATGAAGGAACGTGCCCTGAGTCGTCTCCAGGAGCCAACGAGCAGTTCTGTTCGCTACAAGCCTGACGATGTCCTGTTGTCCTTCCTGGAAAGTCTCTGATTATGCTGAGCGGCATTGCGGAGTGTAGGCGGCGAGATACCAGATCTTGGACCGTTGAGCCGCCGTACTCCGCATAATCGGGAACTCCGCATAATTCCGTTTATGCAGAGCTTTGCATAAACGCAAGAACTGGCTCTTTGCGGGACATCCCAAAGGAGGCCCACGCCGCAGCCACGCTCTTCAGTCTCATTGAAACCGCTAAGGCCTGCGGACTGGAGCCCTATCGATATCTTCGCCTCCTGTTTGAACGGCTGCCCTTCTGCCAAAATGACGCCGCCCTCAAGAAACTTCTCCCTCAGTCCATGACTCCCGAGAAAATCGACCTCGCCGTCGTCAACCTGTAGTTCCCAGGACGGTTACTTCTCTCAATCCTCCCCCTGTTGCCTCACCGTATGTTCTGCTTCATTCTTTGGAGCGGCGGTTCGCGATCATCTGGGAATCGCACCCGAGAAGAGCAGCTTTCAGGAGAAGATCTTTTCAAGAGAGGAGATCTCAAATAATTAACTGGTTGGGTTAACATTTTTATTGTAAGTGTTACTCTATGGACATCACGTTTAAGAACAAGAAGGTTGAGAAGTCTTTCAACAAAGGTGCGCAGCTTGAAAGGCTCCATGGAGGCTTGCGGGCTAAAAAGATCCGCATCAGAATGAAAGAGCTCCGGGCGGCAAACACACTGATGGATTTCTGGCCTCCCAAGAGTCCGCCCGCGCGATGCCATGAGTTGATCGAGGGACAAAGGGCAGGGCAACTGTCCATGGACTTGGATCATCCATATCGCCTGATCTTTGTGCCAGATCACGACCCGCCTCCCGTGCGTGAGGATGGCGGTTTGGATTGGTCCAGGGTGACGGCCATTAAGATTCTTGGAGTGGAGGACACGCATGGCTAATTCCGGCTCGAATCAGTATGTTCCAGACTATTTGGTAACGCCGGGCGAGGTTCTCGAAGAATATCTGGACGCCTATGGCATGACCCAGGCCGAATTGGCCGATCGGACCGGGATGGCGAAGAAGACCATAAATGAAATCGTCAAGGGAAAGGCGCGCATCACGTCTGACACGGCCCTGAAGTTCGAGCGCGCCCTTGGCCGTCCGGCTCATTTCTGGAACAACCTCGAGCAGCAGTATCAGGAAGACCGCACTCGTTTTGCCGAAAAGGAAAGACTAAAAACGCACTTTGATTGGTTGAAGAAGATTCCGGTCAACGCGATGGTGAAGCTGGGCTGGATACGCCAGCACGGCGATAAATCGGCGCAACTCGAAGAGGTGCTTCGATTCTTTGGCATCGCGTCTCCGGAGCAATGGGAAACTGTTTGGCGCCAACATCAGGTAGCGTATCGCCAGAGCCAGAGATTCTCGACTTGTGCCGAGTCCGTTTCCGCATGGCTTCGTCAGGGTGCTGTTCAAGCTCGACGGATCGAGTGTGCCCCCTTTAGCAGGAAGAACTTCCTGGGAGCTCTTGAATCCATCCGTACCCTGACCCGCGAGAAGCCCGAGGTTTTTCAGCCCCGCTTGGCCGACCTTTGTGCCGCCGTTGGGGTAGCGGTCGTGTTTGTGCGTGAATTGAGATCGGAAGAGCACACGTCTGAACTCCAGTCACGAGTGGATATCTC
>CALBZH010000444.1 GCA_937889795.1 uncultured Syntrophobacteraceae bacterium
CCGATGTGACATCGTCGGCCTCAATGGCGTGAACGTCCCCGCGCTTCAGCCAGATCGGAGTGGATGGACAAGGTGTGATTTCCGTTTCGGCCGCGCTCAGCGGCATGACCTTGCTCGACGGCACCGGCACTCCGGCCGCGTGCAGGATCCGAATCAGGGGTTTGCGGTAGCAGTTCCTTATCGAGGCCACCGAGTTGACGACCGTCGTCCCCAGCCCGGCCCAGTCATCGAGGATGGCGAGCACCGCCGAGGATTGGGCCATGGTAAGCACCCAGCCGGGCCTCGGTATGGGGTCTTCCAGGTCCTCGGCCCGAATCGCGCGGACGCGCAACCCCGCAGACGAGAGCTCCTCCAGAGTCGCATCCAAGATAGCCGCATCGTCCTGGCTCTTCCCAGGGGAGAAGACGTGCTCTCTGTAGATTCCCAATACGCTCTCCCTTTTCATGGCGCGCCGATTTCCTTCAGAAAAGCTTCTGCTTTCGGGATATCCTCCGGGTGATCCACGTCGAGCGTCTTTGACACGGGTATCCCGTAAATGGCGTAGCCACTTTCGACCAGCAGTCCGAGAAACTGCCTGAAGGCCGACAGCCTCCGCCCTCGGGCTTCATCGACCAACCTGAAGATTTCGGGGCGGAAGGCATAAAACCCTGCCGTGATCCACCCGCTCCCTGCAGCCCCCTCTCCCATGGCCGTGATTCTCCCGTGATCGTCGATGGCAGCGCACAGAGGCTTTTCATCATCAATGAATCGAGTGAGAGCAAGCGCTCCCGAACCGTTAGTCAGTTGAAGCACCCTCTGGTAAAAGGATGCCAGAGTGTCCGGCCCAAAGACCACATCCACCGTGGAGAGAAGGAAAGGGCCGTCTTCCAGCAGAGGGCGCAGGGAAAACAGACTCTCCATGGAGCTGGGCGTTGTCTTGACAAGGACGTCGACCGGAATGGGCCAGGTCGTCGATCTCAGATAGTCGGCGGTCGCCGGGCTAAGGTCATTGACGATGCATGCGACGGAAGTCACGCCGATCCGAGCAGCGGCGTGGATAATCCTCGCAATGAGGGGCGTTCCCGCGATGGGGACCAGGGGCTTGGGAATTTCAATGCCTCTCCGGGTGAGGCGCTCTCCGGTACCGGCGGCTATTATGCCCATCTTCATGACAGCAGATGCTCCAAGTCCGTGAGATTGGATATGCAACCATCGACCGGCTCCGCATCTCGTGGGATGCGCGGATTGGGCCCCTTCAGCCAGATGGTCTTCATTCCCAGCCTTCGAGCGGGCATCATGTCACGCTCGTAGGAGTCTCCCACGAAGATGGTCTCATCCGGCTTGAGCCCAAGCTTATTCAGGGCCATCCAAAAGATCTCGGGGTCCGGCTTGCTCATCCCGACCCGCATTGAGTCCACGATCACCTCCAGCCACGGCGCGAGTCCGGCTTCTTCGCACAAAACGGCCACATTGCCGTAAAAGTTCGACACAACGCCAAGGTGAAAGCGTTGCCCGAGTCGGCCCAGCAGGGATGCGTTGCGGAGGAGAATCGGTTCCGTTCGGGAGCAGAAGCCTTCGACCAGCTGACCTTCGCGTGCAGGGCTCGCAAGTCCGAGCGCCTCCAGCTGGAGACGGACGTGATGCCGCATCAACGGTCTCAGTCCCAGGGTGAGCACCAAAGGGTCCGCACAACATAAGGCATCGGCGCGGTAGAAGACCCGCTTGATCTCCTCTTTGGGCACGTCGATGCCGGCCTTGTCGTAAAGCTCGTAAAACCGGTCGAGCCAATGCTCACCATCGGAATCGAGAGTGCCGCCAAAGTCCAACAAAAGGCCCTTGCATGCTCGAAAGCGGTCAGGAGAAGGCGGTTCACACATGTCCCTACCCCTTGAGATCCCCTGAACAGGTTTCATGGACGGCGGGCAGCTGCCCGCCAGTCCGTTTTCGGGTGTGGAGAAATTCCATGAATTCTCTTCCCTCGCGCAATCGCCGTACCAGGATGCGCCGGTCGGTGGCCATCTCGCGAAGCATCCTCAAAATTGGCTTCACACGGAAGTAGAAGCGGCGGTACATGCGTTCGACGGCCTCTTCGATCTCATCGACATCCAGGTCGGGATAACGGAGAGTCGACATCTGGAATCCATTCTCGGCCACGAGTGAGCCGTTGGCGATCCACCCATTCCTCACGGCATCGGCATACAGTTCCGTACCTTCGAACGGGGCCGCGATGGAGACCTGAATGGTGTACGGGTCCAGTTCCTGAGCAAAGCGAATGGTCTCCTCAATCGTCTCTCGAGTCTCGATGGGCAGCCCCATGACAAACGTCCCGTGCACTTTGATGCCCAGCTGGTGGCAGTGGTGCATGAACCGTCTCGCGGTGTCGAGAGTAACGCCTTTTTTGATCCGTTTCAGAATCTGCGGGCTCCCGGATTCGAATCCGACCACCAGCAGACGCAGCCCATTGTCTTTGAGACTGCGGAGGGTGTCATAATCCAGGTTCGCGCGGGCATTGCACGACCAGGTGAGTCCCAGCCGCTTCATCCCCTTGCTGATTTCCACGGCGCGGGCCGGATCGGCGGTGAACGTATCGTCGTCGAAGAACCATTCTCGCACCTGCGGGAACAGTGATTTGCCTTCCTCTACCTCGCGGAGGACGACGTTGGGGCTCTTCGTGCGATACCTGTGGCCGCCAAGCGTTTGAGGCCACACGCAGAAAGTGCACCGTGCCGGGCAGCCGCGCCCCGTATAGAAGGAGATAAAAGGGTGTTGCAGATAGCCCACGAGGTAGTTTTCGATCGTTAGATCGCGCCGATACACCGGCAAAACGCTCGGCAGGTCGTCCATATCCTCGATAGGGCCGCGGGCCGATGTATGGCGGATAGAGCCGTCCTCCGTCCTGTAGCTCAAGCCATGAATGCTTTCGTAAGGTTTCCCCTGCGCCAGCTCGAGGCAGGTGTAGTCGAACTCCCCCCGGCATACAAAGTCGAGATTCGGGAGCTGTTTCAAAGTCGCTTCGGGCAGGATGGTGGCGTGGGGTCCGACAAAACCGACCGTCACCGAAGAGCCCTGAGCCTTCAGGCGATCCACGAACTGGCCATCGCTCTTGAGGGTCGGGGAGCTCGTGCTCATGATGAAGAGATCGAAATCCCTTGCAAGATGCAGAAGGTTGTCCAAGGAAAGGCCATGGGAAGGGGCATCGATCAATCTACTTCCGGGGATCATCGCCACGGGCTGCGCCAGCCACGTGGGATACCAGTAGGAGGTAATTTCACGTCGGGCAGGGTAGCGTGCCCCCGCCGCCCCATCGAAGCCATCGAAGGA
>CALBZH010000445.1 GCA_937889795.1 uncultured Syntrophobacteraceae bacterium
TTCCTACTGTTCGTGCCCGGACTTCAGGAAAAACACGCTGGGCACCTGCAAGCACATCCTGCAGACGCTCGCCTGGACGGAGAAGCGCTTCAACAAGGCGATGCGAGCGATGCCCTATGAGCCGCGCACCCTGTACGTGCACATGAAATACGGCGAGGAGGCGGAGCTTCGGGTGGAGGTCCCCGCGGATCTCGACCGGGTTGCGGCCGCGGTCGTAAAGCCCCTCATGGGGAAGCCGGTGACGGATCTGCGGGATCTGCTCCACCGGGTGACTCGGCTGGAACAGATGGGGCAGGACGTGACCATCTACCCGGATGCCGAGGAGTACATCCAGCGGAGCCTCTTCCAGGAGAAGATCCAGCGATGTGTTGTGGAAATCCGCAAGGACCCGGCAAGCCACCCCCTGCGGACGTCGCTTCTGAAGGTCGAGCTGCTGCCCTATCAGCTGGACGGCATCGCCTTTGCCGTGGGAACGGGGCGGGCGATCCTGGCGGATGACATGGGGCTCGGGAAGACCATCCAGGGCATCGGCACGGCCGAGCTCCTGGCGAAGGAAGTGGGGATTTCGCGGGTGCTCGTCGTCTGCCCGGCTTCCCTGAAATCCCAGTGGCAGGTCGAGATCAACCGGTTCACCGATCGGTCGTCGCGGCTCATCATGGGATCATTGGACACGCGGGCCGGCCAGTACCGGGACAACGGAGCCTTTTTCACCATCTGCAACTACGAGCAAGTGCTGCGCGACGTGGATGCCATCGAGGCCACGCGCTGGGATCTTATCATTCTCGATGAAGGCCAGCGCATTAAGAACTGGGAATCGAAAACCAGTCGGACGATCAAGGCGCTGCGCTCCCCCTTCGCCTTGGTCCTTTCCGGCACGCCGCTCGAAAACCGGCTGGACGAGCTCTACTCCGTGGTCGAATTCATAGACGACCGCCGCCTGGGACCGGCATTCCGGTTCTTCAACACCTACCGGGTGGTCGACGAGAACGGCAGGGTTCTCGGGTACAAGAACCTGGACGAGCTGCGTGAGCGCCTCAAGCCCATCCTGCTTCGGCGCACGCGCAAGCTGGTCATGAAGGACCTCCCACCCCGGACGACGGAGATCATCCGGATCCAGCCGACCGGGGAGCAGATGGCCCTGCACGACGGTCACCAGAAGATCGTCCAGATCATCCTCCAGAAGGCCTTCATCACGGAAATGGACCTGATGCGGCTGCAGAAGGCCTTGCTCATGTGCCGCCTCGCCGCCAACTCGACCTACCTGGTCGACAGGCAGGAGCCAAGCTTCTCCAGCAAGCTCGAGGAGCTCGACAACTTGCTCGGCCAGCTTGCCGCCGAAGAGGACCGCAAGATCGTCCTGTTCACGGAATGGACCACGATGCTGGACCTGATCGAGCCGATGCTGACCAAACACGGGCTAGACTATGTTCGGCTGGATGGGTCCGTGCCGCAGAAGGCGCGCCAGGTCCTGGTTCACCGGTTTCAGAAGGTCCCGGAGTGTCGCGTCTTCATCACGACGAACGCCGGATCGACGGGCCTCAACCTGCAGGCGGCCAACACGGTCGTGAACGTCGAGCTCCCCTGGAACCCGGCGGTCCTGGAGCAACGCATCGCGCGGGCCCACCGCATGGGCCAGAAGCGGTCCGTCCAGGTGTACCTGCTCGTCTCCGAAGGGACGCTCGAAGAAGGCCTCCTCGGAACGCTTTCCGCCAAACAGGAGCTGGCCCTTGCCGCGCTCGACCCCGATTCCGACGTGACCGAGCTGGACCTGGTGAGCGGCATGGAGGAACTGAAGCGACGGATGGAGGTGCTTTTGGGAGTCAAGCCCGCAGCCCCCGTCGACGAAAGCGAAAAGGCCCGCATCGAGCGCCAGGCCGCCGAAATGGCTCGGAAAGAACGGGTCGCCGCAGCCGGAGGCCACCTCCTGGGCGCCGCCTTCAGCTTCATGGGCGAAATGCTCGCCCAGCAGCAGGAAACCGAAAAGAGCGCCGCCCTCGCCGAAGCCCTCAAGACCAAGCTGGCCCAATGCCTCGACCGCGGCGAAGACGGCAAGCTCAAAATGACCATCACCCTCCCCGACGAAAGCGCCCTCGACACCCTGGCCCGCTCGCTCGCGGCCATGCTCGGGGCGCAGTGAGCCGTGAACAGAGCTGCGGCAGGGGTCCGGTGAAGCTTAGCGTTGCCTTGACGAGAGGTTGGCATGGAAGCTCCGAAACCAGGAGGTTGGGTGCTCGTTGAACCGAAGGAGCTCTTGCCCTGCTCACTTGGCGTCGTGGTGCCGGAATCTCGTGTTGACGAACTCGGACAGATCGAACGGCAAGGCCGCGAGCAAGACTTCTTTGTTCGGGCTGTATTATCGTATCGGGCGTATCGCGTATCGGGGTCGGGCCAAGTCAACATCCTGATTCAGTTACGAAAGAGCTATACATCAGACCCTCTAATTCTCTTAAACGTTTACTTTTAATGTGTGAATTGCACGTTTAACGCGCCGAGAGCGAAAAGCATCCAACGACTTATTGTACCAATGTCCCAGAGGCTTGGCGCGGGTGAGCCTTCTTTTCGGCCACTATCGCGCGCCCTGTCGATGCCAAACTCAATTGAGCCACTTGCAAAGACGGGAGAACCCGCATGGGATGCGTTATTATACGTCAGGAGATGGGAAGATTTTGAGAGTCCTCTCTGAGGGGAGTCTGAGATGGTGTTGAGCCTTAAGATCATCGTGGAAAAACGTTCAGACGGCTATGTGGCCTATCGTCTTGGGCTAAAAGGGGTCGTCATCGGCGAGGGGAATACTTACGAAGAGGCGTTGCTCGACGTGAAATCCGCCATCGAATTTCACATTGAAACCTTTGGCTCCGAAGTCCTTCAGGAGACGTCCTCGGTATTGGAAGTCTTCATTGCCGAGACTGGAGTTGCAGTGTGACAGGCAAGTTTCCTGTGGATGCCCCCATAGAGAATGTTATCAATGCCTTGGAGCGCTTCGGGTTTCGCGTGGTGCGAAGAGGCAACCACATTGCCCTGCTACGAGAGAACGAAGATGGGACGCGGACACGATGACCATCCCTAATCATCGCAAGCTCAAGGGCTCGACCTTACGCACGATACTCACTCAGGCAGGTATTCCGAGAGATGCGTTCTTGACGGCCTATGAACAGAACTGAGGGAGATCGGAAGAGCACACGTCTGAACTCCAGTCAC
>CALBZH010000446.1 GCA_937889795.1 uncultured Syntrophobacteraceae bacterium
AGATTCACCAGGACGCCCGATTCCGTGAGGGCGTTCGTCCCCATGACAAAGAGATCGACGAGCAAGGCCTGCCGCCGCCGCTCGATCACTTCTTCCCGCGTCACATTCTTGTCGAACGTGTCGACAACGCGCACGCCGGGAAGAGAGCGCAGCGCTTCGTAGAGTCCCGTGGCAACGAAGGTGGCCGATCCCCCCCAGGATACGGATGTGACACCCAGCTTCGGCACGATCTCCTCGAGCACGATGCGCTTGGCATCCACGGCATTTGCGGCCACGAAGGCCTCGAAATTGTTTTGCCTCAGCGCGTTTGCGCAATTTTCGAGTCGCGTCGTCCAATATTCCTGAATCGGATTCATCGGGTGCACCTCCTGTTGGTGTCATCCAAGGCCAAACGAGCCGGTGTCTTGCTTTCGAATGGCTTAGTGGCATGTCGTTTCCAAGCATAACGAAGACTCAGCTTATCGCAGATCGCAGGAAGCCACAAAGATTATCTAGATGCAATGAAGGCATCAATGGCCGCGTCCACGCGGTTCCCGCAAGGGACCTAGGCGGAGAGAGCCACCTGAGCGTCTACCGTTCATTCAGCCAAATCCATGCGCGGTCGGACTCCGTGACGTCGAAGTACTCCACGAAGCTGGCGAAAGGAAAGCAGCCCGTCTTGATCCATGCCTTGATCCAGGTCCGGCTTCCGATCACAGCCACGCGGCTCAAGGCGGAAGCGAAAGGCTTGATAAATGCGAGGGTCTCGGTCAAACGCTCGGGCTCCATATGACGAAATCCATCGATTTCCACCAACAGGTGGGTAGGCAAGTCCGGTGCGAGGGACAGCTCCAAGCGTCGCCTGTTCTGTTCCATCTCGTCCGGTGTCAGCTGGTCATGGAGCTTGAAAACGACGACATTGATCGACATCGGTGCATCTCGATTGCATGTCCCACTTCGAACGAAGAAAGGCGGCTGGGATTTCAGCCACCTTTCAACGCGGGACCGTCATTCAGATTGATGAACAGTGACGTCTTCAGCGCCCCTGAGAGCTCACGGGAGTGATCTTTTCCTGAATGTCGAACGGATCCTTGAATTCCAGCTCAGGCCTGAATTTCAGCTTCTTGACCCCGCGATCGTTCAAGTACTTGGCCAATTCCATGTTGATGTCAACCGGCACGGCCACATCGGCTTTGGCGAGAGCCTGACGCAGCAGGGCTTCGGCCTTGGCGGCCATCGCGATGGCGTCGCCGCAGATCCGCCCGGCTTCCCGTGGGTTGTGGAACCCCACCGAGTTTTCCGCGCCGATGAAAATGACTCGATATAGGGCCTCCAAGTAGAGATCCTTGGCACGATCATACAGATCTTTGTCCAGGGTCTTTCCATCCGCTTGAGCTTTATGCGCAATTTCGAACAGCTTCGCAGTGACCGCCTCGTTGTAGCCGGCGCGGTTCATCAGCGAAACGGTTCGGTCCTGCGTGGCATAGACCTGTTTAACGAGCCATTCCGCGGTTTCCGTGTGGCACTGCTGGCATGCGCGCATATCGTTTTTGAGCGGACTCATGACATCGTGGTTGGAGATTTTATTGGCGCCCACCTTGGTGTAGGGCATGTGGCAATCGGCGCAGGCGGCTCCAGCCAGGTAATGCGTGCTCTGGTAGCTGTAGAATTCATATTCGGGATGCCGGATGAACCCAACCTTGAAGCCGGTGACGCCCTGCTTCCATTCCCCGTTGGCTTCGCTGCTGCGAATGACCTTGATGATGTTCTCGATGGAAATGTTGCCTTCCTTGCTTCCCTGCCAGGGAAAGAACACGGCCGTCGATTTCATGTCCTTGTCTTTGGGAATCACATAAGTCACGTGGCATTGGGCGCAGACGAGCGTGCGTCCCTCCTGGCGTGCGACGTGATCGGGATCCTTCCCGATGTCCTTGAGGGCTTGGCCGAGGGTCCAGCGGGAGAGCTGGAGATTCATGGTCTTGTTGTCGTGGCAGTCAATGCAGCCGACGCCGAGCCTCTGGAATTCCGCCGGGATCTTTTTGTGCACGTCCATGTAGGGATCGGCAAAGTAGGCGGCGCCGAGCTCTTTTTGCAGCTTGGGGGCAAAAGGGGTCTTACAGGTCAGACAGGCGCCCCCTGCTTTGAGGCGGGACGGATCGATCTCCAGCTGGTCAATCACCATGTAATGGTGGCCTCGAGGCTCGTTGTATTCCACGCCGAAGCCCCAGCCATTGAAGAGCAGCGCCATGTAAGGAAACTCGCTCAGTTTGTCATAGGTTATGAGGTCGGTGTCATAACCCTTCTTGTATTTACTCTTTCCGGCCGGCTTTGGGTCCTTGGTCTTCGCCCAAGAGTCGTATTCCAAGGGGTAAACCTTGCCCCAGTTCTCCGGGTTGAACTCGTTGTCCGCGATGGTGCCGGTCCGAACGGGCTGCGGTTTCTCCGGCGCACAAGCCATCAAGGCAGCCAGCGTGACCGCCATGAAGAAAAGGAAGGTCCAGAGGGTGAATCTGTTCGAGCGCATTCGATCTCTCCTCTCTAGCATGGTTAAACAGCCATTACAAAGCTCCGGTCAACTTATGGGACAGGCGACGGTGACATTGCCAACAGTTCCGGTCTTCGTTGATCCTGGCGACGGTTTCGGCATGGCATCGCTGGCAGTTCTCCTGGACGATGGCGGCGCCGTGCTTGGACAGCTGGATGGTGTCGGGGACTTGCCCTGAATAGAAGACATAGGCGTCCCACATTCCTTCGATGCCTTTCCAGACAAAGTGTCTGGGCATGTTGTCGTTCGGGAGGTGGCAGTCCACGCACAAGATACGACGATGTCCTCCATTATGTCGCCAGGACTCGTATTCTGTCTCCATCACGTGACAGCCGGCACAGAACTCGGCCGTCTTGGATTTGGCGTATAATCCGGGAGGGCCAAAGTTTACGAAGACCCCTACCGCCACCGCAGCGAGCCCGACAAGGATCAGAGCCCGCCAACGAAAGTGCTTCCGAGGTGGGTTACCAGACTGCATGGGGCTTCCTTCTGATTTGGGCAGTTAGCTATTAGGGACGTCTTTGATGCAAGCCCGTCGGAGCCGAAGATCCTCACAAGGAATTCGAGAAAGAATCTTACGCCGATTCCCAGTGTTAACCCGCGGCTGGTCCTGGCTTGGCGCAACGGAGAGAATCGCTCGCGGCGTTCTGCTGGAGCCTCAGGTGTCGGGGGGGAACAGCGCGTTGCGAGCGCTCCGGCGAGAAGGCAGCGACGGGAGATCGATGCGCTTGCCTGAAATAGGATGGGTGCAAAACAAGGCAGAAAGTGTGTCCATGGTCATTCCTTCGTGCAGGGAGAAGTCTGGCCATGTGGATGCGGATGATCCCATCGATCATGGGACACTACTAACATAGAACGCGCCGGGCCAGAAGCTCCTTGATTTAAGTCAAGAAAACACACAGCCAGGCGAGCTTAGTGCAGCTACTGCCTTCATGGTCCCATGGTGCCACGCGTCGGGCCTATCCGACAATCGCAGATTTAGGAATATCAAGCGCTGGAATGGGTGCTGGTATGGCCAACAAAGAGGAAGAGCCAGGCGAGTGTACCCGGCTCTTGAGGTCGAAAGAAAACGTGGCTCAGTTTGCCGATAATCGAGGGTCTTACATCTTTTTCACGTTGACTGCTTGAGGGCCCTTGGGTCCGCGTTCCACTTCAAAGCTGACTTTTTCGCCTTCGCTCAACGAACGAAAGCCTCCCCCATCCTTTACGATAGCACTGTAGTGGACGAAAACATCTCCTTGGTCGCTGGTCTCGATAAAACCATACCCCTTCTTGTCATTGAACCACTTGACTCGGCCCTCGGGCATTGCTGTTTCCTTTCTTAATTGCTGTTGCTGAGACTGACCGGCGCGTTACTTTGAGAGGTCCTCCGCAATCGTGAAAGAAACACTCAATCGATCGGCAAAGACTCCAAAATAAACACCCTAACCCCATTTATACGCTGTAGTTTACCTAGCGCATTCGTAACACCTTGTCAAGCAAGGATAAAAGGGAAAGTCTATTCTTTTTCTGCTCATGGTGAGACTCATGCCCTTAACTAAATCTCGTTCCCTAACGCACTGCTTGTCTCCATTCATTCATTTGCTCACCCAAAGTGTTGCCTTATCGAGCACCTCAAGCAACTTCATACTGATGGAGCCGATAAGCCATTTCTCAAGGAGGCCTTTCTTTTGTTTCCCCCCCCGACCGACGGCAACTGCCGCATAGCGGCCTCGCTCGACTTCGTCCAGGATGGACGGGACAACCCTGAGGCTACGGACCACCACTTCCCTGATACGATCTTCATCGACATGATTGTGCAGAAGCTGTTGTCTCGCACGGTCCATTATCTCGCCGACGCGCTCGCTTCCCGTCTCGTCCACGTGAAACAGAGTGACCCGGTGCTCGGGCTCCTTTTCAAGAACAAACCCGACGTGATCGGCTATCCTTAGGCAAGGCTCGCTGTCTTCCACGCAAAGAAGCACGTCTCGTCGGCCTTCTTCGGGATGCCTGCAAACCCAGATGGGAAAGTCGATCCGATGCTCCATCATTTCGCGACTGACGCTCGTTGCGAGGGTCCGCTCAAAAAGGGCGTAGCCTCGCCTCCCCAGAACCACGGCGTCATAGTGACCTTTCCGAGCTTCGCGCGCGATGTCCCGGACCGTTCCCGAGTGCTTGCTCAAGAGTCTGGTGGTGATCGCCTCCGGGGCGAACCCCTTGAGCTCCAGCAGCTTTCGCGCAGACTCGAGGGCCGCTTTCCCTTTTTCCGCCTGGGGTCCCGTGAGCTTCTTCTCAACCGGAAAAGGAGTCAACGGCGCGGAGCTTCCCGCCGTATCCGGCGAAGCGGCGATGTAAAGGAGAGTGAGGTCAACGTTCTGTTTGTTTCTGAGGAAAGACGAGACGAACCGCACACCGTGGAAGGCGCTGACGTCTTCTCCAAGGGTAATGAGAAAGTGGTGTTTCATGACGGTCTCCGATCCCTGTATGTTCAGAGCGGACGCTCACTCATGCTAACGACTTCGTGGCCCTGATGAGACTTGCGTCGTTCGGCAGATCACAATGATACGGGGTCGGATTTTCAAAGCCGGCATCCAGAAGCCAGCTGCTCATTTCTCCGAACGAATACGAGCGTCCTCCAGGTGTATGGATCAGCATGTTCAGGGCAAACATCGCGGCAAAAGTGGGCTCGGTCTTGTCCTCGTTGAGCACGAATTCCTGGATGATCACTTCCCCTCCTGGACTGACGACGGGGAACACCCTGCGCATGAGCTCCGCACACTCCGAGTCGCTGCTGCCATGGAGGATGTGGGACATGAAGACGAGGTCGAAGGGGCCTTCCGGAAGGGGGTCTTCATGGAAGTTGCCGGGTTGAAAACGAACCCTCTCGGCAAGCTGAAACGATGCAATCTTCTCCTTCGCAACGGGCTCGGTATCGGGCAGGTCAAAGATGAGCGAAGTCAACCGCGGATTGTGTCTGCAAAAATAGAGCGAGTAGGTCCCCGGCCCCCCACCGAGGTCAAGCATTTGCCGGTGAGCTCCCAGGTCCAGGCGGCTTGCGAGCACTTCGGCTCCCCTGATCGCGAGATTATGCATGCCGAGCAAGAACTGTTTCACGGCTTCTTCATCACGGTCTTCGCGCCTCACGATCGACTTACCCGTGCGGATCGCTTCGTCCAGTTTTCCCCAGTGGGCATACATGTGGAGGTAGTGGTAAATGATGTTCCCCATGAAGTTGGGGCTGTGCTCGTCAAGGTGCTGCCGGGAGAAAGGGGTGTTGGAATAGGCATCACCCGATTTGCTGAGCAACCCAAGGGCCGTGATGGCGTTCAGGAGCAAGCCGGTCGCTCGGGGCTCCGTTTTCATCCGTTCAGCCAGCTCACCTGCGGTCAGACTGTGGGTTCCGAGGTGCGTGAAAACCTGCAGTCGGACGGCTGTGTGCAGGACGCAAACACGCCAAAACGATACACCTAGATCGTGCATCTCTTTAAGAGAATTGATCTTCATGAGACGTTCTCCTCGAACAAAATGAGCGTGTCGATTCAGATCCCTGCGGTACAACCACCGTAAGAAGACCTCTCTCGCGAAAACGTAGGAGAGAGAAACCACTCCGTGTGTTTTGAATTTAACAGAACCAGCCTGCTCAATGAAGGAATATTGCTGGGGGGCATGCGTTAGAATTCCTTGATAAGCATCCGCTGCGAGGCTCTTCTCCCACTCTCCGTTCAAGAGGAGAGCGATGCGCCGCTTTGGTTCCCCTGCGGTTTATGCTAATACAAGCCATGCACGGCAGCGGACCGCGCACACGAGGCTGATCTTGCCCGTCGACCTCGATCGGAGCTGGAATCCTCGAACGTTAATGAAGAGGCGGCCGATCGACACCATTCGCATGGAACACTTTTTCGAGGCTGCCTCATGGTGGATTTCGTCTGGTGCACGAAAGAGCAATGCCGCCTTCCAAGCTTTCGATGCGTCCTTTGCACAGAACCCTGTAAACCGGCTGACCGCGGCGGTACGGTGTCGGACCGCCTCATCGATGAGCTGAAACGATCGGGACGATACAAGGAGCGCTATGTTATGAAACGCAAAGAGCCAACTGCCGTCGCCAGCCCTGAGGATCGTGCGATCCCGTCCGAAAAGACGGGAAAAGAAAGCTCGATGGATGCACCCCTAAGGGAAGCGGAACGGAAGGTCTTTCTGTTGGAGGACGGCAAGTTACTGCCTTTTTCGGCTTCGGAGTTTTCAAAAGCCCTGTTGTACGAAGTGACGGAATCCTTTGCCGTCGAGTGCAAGCTGGTAAGGCCCGAGGACCCGGAAAACCTTGTCTACGATGGAAAGAAGCCATCCAAGAAGACCATCCCTGTCATTGTTGGAAAGACGGGGGAGCATCGTCTGATGACCTCCTGGGATGAGCTGGAAGCCAACCCGGAGCATTTGGTGGATGCCGTCGAGGTGATCGGGGCTGTTCCGGTCAAGCAAGTCTTCGTGCTGAAGCGCAAATGAGCGGTCAATTGCTGGAAGCGCTTGAGCCTCGTGAGCGGTTGAGCCTGATCCTTGATCGAATGATCGAGCGCTATGGAACGAGGCCGTGGAACTGGCACACACGGCAGCGACCGTTTGAGGTCCTCATCGGCACCGTCCTTTCCCAAAGGACCCGCGATGAGAAGACGGATGAAGCAGCGAAGGCCTTGCTCTCCGAGTATCCAACCGCTGGTGCCTTGGTTGTCGCACCGTTAGAGCAGATTGAACGTCTGATTCGTCCGTCCAACTACTACAAGACAAAGGCCGTCCGAATTCAAGCCATCTGCCGGGTGTTGTTGGACCGGCACGGAGGGGAGGTCCCGCGCGATTTGGAGCCGTTGTGTGCGCTTCCCGGAGTGGGGAGGAAGACGGCGGCTTGCGTGAGGGTTTACGGATTCGGAGAGCCCGCCATCCCCGTCGACGTGCATGTTCACCGGCTAGCGAATCGCATGGGCTTGATTCAAACCAAGCGTCCTGAGGAAAGCGAAACGGCACTCTGGAGCATTACCGATCCCAAGCACGTGCTGCTCTTGAACGAGCTTTTCGTCAAGCACGGCCAGACCGTGTGCAAACCTGTTCGTCCAGAATGCGACCGGTGCGGTGTAGCCAATCTTTGCACCCATGGGAGAGATGGGGATTGAAGGATTGGCCCGCTCGAGTGCCGGGCGCAAGAAGCGTTCTCAGCGGGCAGGGGAAGCCGGGAGCCCCATCCAGTCGGCTCCCAGGCAGGTGTCGTCCAGAAAGGATAAATCACCCATTTCCAGATAGCATTTGAGCTTGTCACAGATCAGAAGGTCCGTTGGAAAAGCCATGGCTTCCGGCAGGGCATCCAGCGGAAAGAACCCGACATCGCACGCATCGGTCCCGGCCTGCAGTCGGCCGCCCGTACACCGGCCCCAGAACCAGACGCCAACGGTCTGATGCTCTCGATCATGAAAATTCGAATGGACATCCAGTACCGGGCCCACAACAATGTCCAGTCCCGTTTCTTCCAGGAGCTCCCGACGCGCCGCTTCCCGTATGTCCTCGTCCCATTCGACGTGCCCGCAGGGTATGCACCACATCCCCTCGTAGGACCCGAGTCGGCGGATGAGGAGAATCTTCTCGTCCTCGACCACGACGACGGCCACACCCGCGGTTGGATTACGGTAGACAAACTGGCGACAGAGAGCGCAATACAAGCGTTTCTTGCTGTGGTCCATCCGGAAGGCCAATGCTCCGCCGCAATGGGGACAGTGCCGGTACTTCATGGATGGGCACCGATCTGGCGCACCACTGGACGCGGCATCAAACGAACTCTTCAATCTCGGCAACCCAGAACGGATTGACAATTCTCTGATTCTCCAACTTCAGCGGCGCGTAGATGGCTTGGTTCAAGGGCGTTTGTAGGCCGCATTCCTGGCCCAGCTTCACGACCATGCCATTTAACGCTTCGATCTCCATGGGCCTGCGCCATTCCAGGTCTCGAAGCATGGAGCACTTGAAACGCCTGTTGTACGAGTCCGCAAGTGCGAGGGCTTCAGAAACCACCTGCTCGGGAAGATTGACCTTCTTGCATCGAGCCAGTGCCTCGACCTCCCCCATGACGCCAATGACAAACTCTCGGGTTTCCGGCAGGGCGAGAACCAAACCGAGAGATGCCCGCGACAGCGTACAGACACCGTGGATGGCACAGATAAAAAGAAACTTGGACCAGAGGACCTTGCTGATGTCCGTGCTGAGCTCAGCTTCGATCCCCACGCTCAGGAAAAGGTTGAGGAATTGCTCCACCCTGGGTGTCCGCTCTCCGCTTGGCTCCCCGAAGACGATGCGGCCCGCTTTGCCTCTGTGTGCGATCACACCAGGAGCTGCAATCGACGATTCAATATAGGCCGTTCCGGGCAAAACGCGCTCTTCTCCGAACACGTCACTCAGCTTCTGCACGTTGTCGATTCCATTTTGCAGGCTCAAAATGACGGTGTCTTCCTCCACCATGGGCGACACAAACTGGGCCACATCTTCCGTGTCGTAAGATTTGACGCTGAACAGGAGGAGGTCCACGGGACCGATTTCATCCGGATCGGAGGTCACATGGGTTTGAACGCTAAAGCTCCCTTGGCTGGACACGATTTGGAGGCCTTCTTCCAGAATCGCCTGCCGATGCTTTCCTCGTGCCACAAAATGGATGTCCACGCCGCCTCGCGCGAGGAGACCTCCAAAGTACCCTCCAATGCCCCCTGCTCCCATGACACCTATCTTCATAGGTCGCTCCCCTCTCAGTCGTTTGGTGTGACTTACCCTGCAGTGTGGAGAAATAGACGAACCGGATTGGTCGTAAGAGCTCATGTGGCACCCAATAGGTCGAATGGGTTTAGGTTGCCGGGTCGTGCTGCTACTCGGCACGCACGTTCAGAAGCGCTCCCGATGATCCCGTGGCAGACCGGCCACCGGCCAGAGCGTGCGTGCCTCAGACAAAGGATGACGGGAATGAGAAAGGGCAGCGAGCGAAGCGACGCATTCTTATACAGTCCTGCCTGCATCCCGTCAACTAAAGCCAAGCGGGGTTCGTGTCGACACCTCCGATTCAACGGCGTCAGTGCATGGTTTGGAGGTGCCCGAAAGCTTTTGACAAAGCCCGAGGACACTGCCTATAAAACTATGCCTCCTGATCGGGCGTTTCGCTCTGAATGAGATGCGTGAAAGTCTCCTTTTTGAAAGTGTCGCGGCCCATGAAAAACGTGTTTTCTAATGTGTTGGAGTGCATCGGCAACACGCCTTTGATTCGAATCAACCGTCTGAATCCGAACCCTCGGGTCAGCGTGTACGCGAAATGGGAAGCGAGGAATCCCGGGGGCTCCATCAAGGATCGACCGGCTCTGTCGATGATCGAGTCCGCGGAACGGGAGGGTCTCCTCAAACACAATCAGATCATCATCGAAGCTACTAGTGGGAATACCGGGATTGGCCTTGCGGTAGTGGCTGCGGTCAAGGGCTATCGACTGTTGCTGGCCATGCCGGAAACGGCCAGCTTGGAGAGGCAGCGCATCCTCAAGGCTCTTGGGGCCGAAATTCTTCTGACGCCGGGATCCATGGGAACGGACGGAGCGATAGAAGAAGTGTACCGCCTTGTCCGGGAGAACCCGGACCGCTATTTCATGCCGGATCAGTTCAACAATCCCGCCAATCCTGCATCGCATCATACGGGTACCGGTCCAGAAATCTACGACCAGACCGACGGAAAGGTGACCACCGTCGTGGTCACTCTGGGGACGTCAGGGACGGCAATGGGAATCCTTGCGGCGATGAAGGAGCGCAACCCAGGAATCGAGGTGGTCGCGGTCGAGCCTTACTCAGGGCATAAGATCCAGGGTCTGAAGAACATGAAAGAATCTTATGTCCCTGGTATTTTTAACCGACATGCGCTGGATCGCGTGATGCACGTGCGGGACGAAGACGCTTTCGAAATGGCTCGGAGGCTCGCGAGGGAGGAAGGCATTTTCGCTGGGATGAGCTCCGGTGCGGCCATGGCGGTGGCAGTGCAGATCGCCGCGGAGCGGGAGGACGGCGTCATCGTTGCTGTTTTACCGGACGGCGGCGACCGATACCTCAGCACCAACCTCTTTACAACGATGCTCGAGCCGGACTTCTGTTTTTACAATCCCATTCGTCGGGAAAAAACCCAATTCAAGCCCGTTCAAGAGGGAAAGGCGAGGATCTTCGTGACGGGACCTCCGCTAGACCAGCTCCTGACCATTCAGGAGTCGAGACGCTTCTTGCTTGCCGACCTGGTCACGAGGTTTCTAAAAACGCAGGACTTCTCCGTGACGCAGGTCGTGTTGATCCCCGACATGGAAAGCAGGACGATTCAAGGCGCTTTGAACGCGCACCTCGATCTTCCCACCTATACGCAGCGCCAGTTGAGCTTCATTCTGGGGGAGCTTGACCGGTTGGGAGTTCAGCGGGCCTACCGGTATCCGAGGATTTCCGATCATCTGGGAACGGTAGCCGAGCACGTGCGCTTCCTGGTGGATCGCGGGCTTGCATATGAGAAGCTTCGCTCCGTTTATTGGAATCTAGCCAAGAGCAAAGACTATGGTGTTCTATCGCGGGTCGATCCGAAGAAGATCCGCGTCGGTACAACGGTCGATCTCGAGGCCTACGAGAAGCTGCACCCAAGGGATTTTGCCCTTCTGAAGCGAGCCACTCTCGCCGAGCTTAAACACGGGCTGTGTATGAAGACCGATTGGGGGAGTGTCATTCCCACGTGGCATATCGCGGCGGCCTCGGTTGCCATCAGCCAGCTGGGGTCTCCCATTGACATTCAAGTGAGCGGCGTGGATTTCGTGTTCCCCCATCTGGAAAACGTGCGGGAGATCGGGGAGGGCATCACCGGGAAACCGTTTGCCGGTACGTGGCTGCTGTGCGAGCGTCTGTGGTCGGCCAAGGAAGAAAAGGGGCATGGTGAGCTTGACGAAGACATGGCGGTCTCCGAGCTTGCTGGGCGCGGGATTGGGTATAGCGAAATCCGGTACTGGCTGCTGAATACCCATTACCGAAAGCCCATCCATGTGGCTTCCGAGAACCTGGCCAATGCCGTCCAAGCGTATCGACGTCTCCAGGAATTCGTCAGTCGGGTGCAGCACGTGCAAAGCGGCGAAATCGACAACAAGGCTTTACCCGAAATCGTCTACGCGTTCGAGCAAGGGTTCTTCGAGGCTCTCAAAGACGATCTGAACGTTCCGAAAGCGCTGGCTGCCTTGTTCCGATTTGTCCGTCATGTGAATCCCATGTTGGACGAGGGGAGCTTCACCGAGGCCCAGCGGTTCCAGTTGTTGGATGTCCTGGGGAGAGTGGACGGTGTCTTAGGAATTCTCGAACTTGAATCGGCAGACCTCGGGACGGAGGAGCTGGAGCTCATTCGGCAGCGTGAGGCGGCCCGAAAGGCCAAGAACTGGGATGAATCCGATCGGATCAGGGATGAGCTTGTGCTGCGCGGCATTCGAGTCGTGGATACCGTCACGGGTACGCGTTGGGAACGGGTGGCCAAGGCCGCTGCCAAGGCGTGATCCTTGAGGATGACCTGCGAAGATGGTCTGCTGGATGCCGCGTTGGGGCAGCTCAACTATCGAAGCCCAATACCGGCGATCCGACCCGGACATTGGGGAAGCCCTCCCTCATTCTCACCCGGACAGGGATGTGAATCAGGGAGGGGAGATGTCTTCGCTACGCTACGAGAGGAGATCCCAGACAGTCTCTGCGAGCCCAATGGACCGTGTGGCTTCGAACAGTCTTAGGGCCTCTTCATAGGCGTGATCACTGATTCGTCTTTTGTAACAGGCGGATATGCTGTTGAGCTTTGCCATGAAAGCCTTGTTGGCATTCTTGATGTTGCCGCCGGTATTCTTGGTCTCGACGGTCCATGCCCACATCTCCTGCCATAGCTCGTCGGGGATTCCCCGATAGGGTCGCTTGATGTAGTCGCGATTCTCCGTCGTGATGGCATTCCCGTTCTGATTCATGGCCAGACC
>CALBZH010000447.1 GCA_937889795.1 uncultured Syntrophobacteraceae bacterium
AGTAGTCGATGGTGGGCTCGAAGGAGGCCATGGTCTCGCGGGTGATGTCGTTGGGGATCTCGTCGAGCGAATACCCGACGGCGAGCTTGGCGGCGATCTTGGCGATGGGAAAGCCGGTGGCCTTGGAAGCCAGCGCCGATGACCGGGAAACGCGAGGATTCATCTCGATAACGACCATCTCGCCGTCCGCCGGGTTGATGGCGAACTGGACGTTGGACCCTCCGGTCTCGACCCCGATCTCCCGCAGGATGGCGATGGATGCGTCGCGCAGCACCTGGTACTCGCGGTCGGTCAGGGTCTGGGCGGGAGCGACCGTGATCGAATCCCCCGTGTGCACCCCCATGGCGTCGAGGTTCTCGATGGAGCAGATGATGACGACATTGTCCATCTTGTCGCGCATCACCTCGAGCTCGAACTCCTTCCACCCGAGCACGGACTGCTCGAGCATGACCGCGTGGATCATGCTGGCATCGAGACCGCTCTGGGCGAGCTCCAGGAGCTCTTCCCGGTTGTAGGCCACCCCGCCCCCTGTCCCGCCCAGCGTGAAGGACGGTCGCACGATGATGGGATAGCCGATCTCGGATGCGATGGCTTCGACTTCGAACATGGAGCGGGCGATCCCGCTCGCGGGGACCTTGAGCCCGATGTTGTGCATGGCCTCCCGGAAGAGCTCTCGATCCTCGGCCTTCTTGATGACGTCCACGTTGGCGCCGATCATTTCCACGCCGCATTCGGACAGCACGCCCATTTCGGCCACCTTCACGGCCACGTTCAGGGCGGTCTGCCCTCCCAGGGTGGGAAGCAGCGCGTCGGGCCGCTCGCGGCGGATCACCTTGGCGACGGCTTCCGGGGTGATGGGCTCGATGTAAGTGCGCGGCGCCGTTTCGGGATCGGTCATGATGGTGGCGGGGTTGCTGTTCACGAGGACGATCTCGTAGCCCTCCTCGCGGAGGGCCTTGCAGGCCTGGGTGCCCGAATAGTCGAACTCGCACGCCTGACTGATGATGATGGGGCCCGATCCGATGATGAGGATCTTCCGGATGTCGGTTCGCTTCGGCATGAGCTCCTTCCTTGGCTCCCTCCCCGTGCGACGGGGACCTCGACACTCCCTCTCTCTCGGGGAAAGGGCCGGGGTGAGGGAGCTTCAAATCACTTGTTTTCCTGCATCAACTTGATGAACCGCTCGAACAGATAGGAGGCGTCATGGGGTCCCGGGGAAGCTTCCGGATGGTACTGGACGCTGAACGCGGGCACCTCGAGGTGCTCCATCCCCTCCAAGGTGTTGTCGTTGAGATTCACGTGGGTGAGCCGCACGGGAATTCCCTTCATGGAATTGAGATCCACGCAGAACCCGTGGTTCTGGGACGTGATCTCCACCTTGCCCGTCAACAGGTCCTTCACGGGCTGGTTGGCTCCCCGGTGGCCGAATTTCAGCTTGAAGGTTTCGCCGCCCAAAGCCAGCCCCATCATCTGGTGGCCGAGGCAGATCCCGAAAAGGGGCCGTTGCCCGACCATGTCGCGTACGCTTTCGATCACGTAGTCCACGGCGGCGGGATCCCCCGGGCCGTTGGAGAGGAAAATCCCGTCGGGCTCGGTCGCCAGAAGGGTCCGGGCCGGTGTGTGAGCCGGGAAGACCACGGTTTCGCAGCCGCTGGCTTCGAGCAGGCGGAGAATGTTGTACTTGATCCCGCAATCGAGGGCCGCCACGCGATACCGATTGCCGCCGGGCGTCCATGGGGCGGCGAGGTCCACGTCCACGGGGCCGTTCCGCCAGAGATACGGCTTGGCGCAGGTGACGTGTCGGACCATGTCCACACCGGAAAGGCCCGGGAAATCCCGCACTTCGCGTAGGAGTCGAGCGGTGTCGTCCGTGTCCGTGGCGATGATCCCCCGCATGGCGCCCGCAACGCGCAAATGCCGGGTCAGAGCCCGCGTGTCGATCCCCTCGATGCCGATCTTGTTGTGCTCGTTCAGAAAATCCGCCAGGCTCCTGTTGCTGCGCCAATTGCTGGCAAAGTCCTGATATTCGCGAACGACGAAGGCCTCGACCTGAATGCCCGCCGATTCCATGTCCTCCGGATTGATGCCGTACGTTCCCGTGAGCGGGTAGGTCATCGTGACGATCTGCCCCTTGTAGGACGGGTCCGTCAGCACTTCCTGATAGCCGCTCATGCTGGTGTTGAATACGACTTCGCCCAACGCGCGCCCTTGGCCCGCGAAGGCATAGCCGCGGAAGACGGTACCGTCCTCGAGAACGAGCAAGGCTCGAGTCCGCTCCCAAGGTGCTCCCATGCGATCTCCTTACAGACTGAGGTCAGCAACACATTATTTTAAGCGCCACTGAACGGGGCTGAAGCTCGATTAGCTGCGCCTCAAGAACGTTGAGGCATGCCAAGGTCAAAATCGATGCATTGTAACGACAACCTGGAAGATGGCAACTGATTTCGAACCTGGCTTCGAAACGAACCCTCCGCTTACGCCATAGTCTTCCGGATCCGCTCCAGGTCCTCGGGCGTGTCGATGCCCATGCTCTCCACGGGAGACAGGGCGACCTGGATGGGGTGCCCGTGCTCGATCGCGCGCAGCTGCTCGAGCTTTTCCGTCTGCTCGAGGGGGCTCGGGGGAAGCAGGGTGAACTCC
>CALBZH010000448.1 GCA_937889795.1 uncultured Syntrophobacteraceae bacterium
GCTCGCACCGGGTCGAGAAGCGGAGCCAGGGCCACGGGGCGCAGGAATCAGCCCACACCGCACCGAAGCCCGTTGAAAAGTCCAAGCCTGTCTCCGGGAGCTCGGAAGGCTCCCAGGGAGCTGCCGGCTCGGCGAAGCCGATGCCTGCTCCAGCCTCTCCTAGCGTCTCTGCCGCTGCTCCGTCGCCTCCGTCCAGTAGCACCTCGATGCCGCCAATCAGCGATCCCACATGGCGACCGAGGGCGGATGCGGGACGGACGAGTCAGGCTCCGCCACCTGATTCTGGCCAACGCGTCGAGGATTCATCCCAAAGGTTCACGCATGCCTCTCCGAGGCCGAGCCCGCTTCATGACAGAACGGTGGCGGCCCCTCCCGCGAATCAGGCCGGTCATCCGAAGCAGATGCTCCAGCCTCGCACCGCTACGGATGTGAACGGGGCTGCGAGCGCAACGCCTTCGAGAGAGGACAATGGCTGGAAACGGCCGAAGGCGCCACCCGGTGGTGAGAACGATTCAAGGGGGTTAGACGCGCGAGCGCAGCGAGACGAAAGGGTGAGGGTCGCTCTTGTTCCTCCCTCAGCTGTCTCCCCCGATCATGCTCGACCTGCACTTCCGCCGCCGGTCGCGCCTCGCCTGACTGCTCCCGTGGCGCGTGTGGCCATCGTGATCGACGACCTGGGCCTTGACCTGGAAATGGCCAGGAAATTTGCTGCATTGCCTTTTCCGGTGACTTTTTCCATCCTGCCTTATCTGCCGCACAGCGCTGAGTCGGCCGAGATCGCCCGCTCGCACAATCGCCAGGTGATGCTCCACCTTCCCATGGAGCCGCAGGGGTATCCCAAGGTCAAACCGGGGCCAGGGGCCTTGCTGCTGGCCATGAATGACGAGGCTATCATCAAGGCACTCCATGATGCGCTGGAGGTGACTCCCCATGTTGTTGGCGTCAACAACCACATGGGCTCACGCTTCACCGAGAAAGCGAGTCGGATGAAGGTCGTGATCGAGGAGATTGGGCACAAAGGGCTGTTCTTTCTGGACAGTGCCACAAGTCTCAAGTCCGTTGGAGACCAAGTGGCACAAGGGCTGCGTGTTGCGCACGCCCGCCGCGATGTGTTTCTGGATCACACCCAAACGGAAGCAGCCGTCAAGGCGCAGCTGAAGCTGCTCATACAGAAAGCGCGGCTTCAGGGATCGGCCGTTGCCATTGGGCATCCACACGGCGTGACGCTTCGGGTCCTCCAGGGTGCGGAAGAGTTGCTGCGGCGGGAAGGCATAGAGGTGGTTTCTGCCGGGGATCTCGTCGTCCGGAAATGAGTGTTCGGGGGTGACGGGAAGCCTTGCCAAGTGAGGCCGGCTTTTGACAATGAGCTTGACCTGCAAGGGTGATCAAGCTATGCACCAGTATCATTCAGAGCTTGGAGTAATCTAGCTAGAGAAGATGGTTTGCCTCCGAAGATTCGGGCGGTTCAGAATCATACCTACTCAGATGGAGTTGAATGGAGTCATGAAGTCATCTTGGCAACGAGTGCCAATCAATGTGGCAACCTGTGCTCTCGTCTCGCTTGTGGGCCTATGGCCGGTCTTTGCCGCTTCATCCCTCGAGGCTCGTACCCCGCAGGAGAGCTCGCCTGAGCAAAAAACCGCGCAGCACGCTCCGTCTATCCAAATTAAAGAACGATCCTATGATTTTGGTGAGGTAATGGAGGGCGCTGAGATCACACATGTCTTTGCGGTGAAGAACACGGGAAAGGCCGCGCTCCAGATCACGCAAGTGCGCCCTGGCTGAGGCTGCGCGCTGGTGGATTTTGACTCCACCATCCCTCCTGGAGGCGAGGGAAAGATCACGCTGAAGTTGAACCTCAAGGGCTACCAGGGAGAAGTGAAGAAGACCGCGACCGTTACCAGCAACGATCCGCAGAGTGGCAAGATCGTTTTGGTCATGCAGGGGAACGTCAAGTCGATCCTTGAGGTGCGTCCCACATCGAACATTGTGTTCCGCGGTGTTGCCGAGCAGTTGCACGAGAGCGTCCTGGACATTGTTGCAACCCCTCCCAACAAGTTCCAGATCCAGAAGGTCGAGACAAACCTGGAGGGTAAGATCGCTCATCAGGTTGAAACCGTACAAGCTGGCACCCACTACCGACTGAAGGTGTCGAACCTCGCGAAGCAAGGTAATTACAACGGATTCATCAAGGTCTACACGGACCTTCCCCAGAAGCCTGACATGGCGTTTCGAGTCGCGGGAGTCATCGAAGGGGAGATCAGCGTGAAGCCCCAGACCCTCGTTGTGGGAAAGCTTGCGGCCCAGCAGCCCTTGAGAGTGGGGAAGGTGCTGGTTACCACCAATCGCGGCAAGCCGTTCAAATTGACCAAGCTGACTTACGATGAAAAGGTCATCGAAGTGAACCAGGAGCCTCTTCCCAATGGGGAGGGCTACAGCCTCGAGGTCAGTGCCAAGGTGGAGCAAATCGCGCCCGGTGCCAAGCAGCAGACAGTCCTGACGATCGAAACGGACGCCGCTCCATCGGAAAAGTACGAGGTCCATGTCCACGCGATGCATGCGGTTGCGGCGAGAAGCTCTTCCGCCTTCAAGCCAGGGTTCCCCGAAGAGGCGACGCAGAAGACTCCAGTCCAATCGGCTCCGGCGGTACCACCCCCGGGGGAGCAGATCCAACCGGTCGGTAGAGGCCAGTAGCCTCTTCGACGAATACAATCCGCCCCACCCAACGCCCCTTGGAATGGTCATCGGTTGACAGTTCCAGGGGGTTTTTGTCTGTGTGCGGGATTGGCTGCCGGCATGCTGCCCTCTCTCGGTGAGTGTCGCTCGCTTTATCCAACGAACCGAAGCTCCGCATTGGTGGACCACGAGCGGTCGATTTTTGTAGGGTCGGGTATAATCGAGGCGGGTGGCATGCGCTGACGGGCGAAGTGCCATGTCGCCGGTGCGGTCGAGTTGAATCCTATTGCGTCCTGGAAAGGATCCCCATCATGGACGATCAGAGACAGAAGACTGAAGAAGGATTCTCTGAAACGGTGCCGCTGGAAAGTCATCACTTGTGCCTGATCTATGACAATGAGCAGCAGCGCCGCGAAATCGTCTCTGGGGCTTGCGCGCATGATTCGAAACTTGGGCAGAAATGAGCGAAATGAGAGTCAAGAGGCTCAAATTGTCCGGGTTGTCGTCGATGACAAGGACCGTTGCTCTTG
>CALBZH010000449.1 GCA_937889795.1 uncultured Syntrophobacteraceae bacterium
CCTCAACGTACCGGGAAACCTTGCTCGCCCATTCCTTGAAGCGCCGAAGCGACTCTGGCGTACCGATAACGCCATACCTGATAGGCCTTGGCGAAGTGCCGGCATCAACTGGACCGAAAAGATACAGGCCGTCCCTTGGGTATTCGGTCTTCTGGCCAAACCGGAACTCAAGCCTGGGTTCTGGAATGTGGATCAAGCGAGGCTGCATCATTCCGCCGCCTCCTCAAAATATTCCTGATCATCGTCGAACTCTATTGGCTCGATATCAGGATCGTCATTGTCTTCAGAAGGCCCTTCTTCATCCGGCACTGTCACGGGACACATAAAGACGGATGGAGGCAGCTCCAGGGTATAGGAACTATTGGCCGATACCGGAATTTGCAGCTCGTTCTTGCCGTCTGACAGCCACCACAAAAAAGTGAGCAGCATGTCCCGCCATCTCGCGTTTCTCCAGGCCTTGGCGAAGGACCGACGCAACAGATGTGCCCTCCTGTGGTCGCTCAGTCCGTCCATGCCATTGCTTGTAAAGATCAGGCCAGCGGAGATGCGTAGGTGATTGAACGGCGTGGATCGGAATTTTCCGCTGATGGAGTAATGCCAGAACACACCCCGATTGTCTGAGTGGCCCATGATCTGGCGCCGCCCCTTAAACACCTCTCCACTGGATGATGTCCAGTTGTAGGGGATCATTGCTTGCGGGACGGTTTTGATGCCGCCATACCATCGTCTAGGTCCATAACCACTGTCCTGAGAGGTCATACCCTTGCCGTGGAGAAATGCCTCGAAAGCTGCATTTCCGAGATCGGCAAGTTTCTTCCATGCTTCATATCGAGGAATTCCAAGCGTCTGCCATCCTTCATCAAGAAATGCCTGTGTATCGATTTCCCTGACAACCTTGGCCGGGAGACCCTTTGAAAGGAAGCCGTTCTGTGGCGAAGCAAAAGTGAGTACGCCGCCCTGAAAGGGAACGATAGGCCAGTCGTGTAGATCTCGAGAGACGAGCCTCTCAAGTTGGAACCCAACTGGTGGCTCGCAGTAGCAAAGTTTGCTTGGCAATGAAGTGATTGGCAGCCAGTTCGATATGAGCCATTCGTTTTTCTCGATGAGCTTTGCTGCGCCAGCGCGTTGGCCGTCCAGCCAGGCATCCACCGATCGGTTTTGTTCTCTTCTCAGCACAGGAAAGTCGAGCAGGCGCTCGGCCAGCTCCAGGTAGCCACTGGTCCAGCTACGTTTGAAGTCGATGTACTGCAGGTGGGCGATACGGAAAGGGGGCTGATACGTTTCGAGGCGAAGCGGGATGATGAAATTCGGATCCTTTATCGAGTTGGCAATGTTTGTGGCCATCTCAATCTCGTTGCGGACCCCCTGTTTCTCCAGTCCAGTCGGGGTGCAAACCACCAGAACCTTAGCTGCTCGATTTCGAAGCGCATCCTCAAGGTCTCTGGACCAATCAGAGCCACCTTTGAGCCTCATCACATCAGCCCAGACCTCATAGCCAAGGGCAGTTAGCTTTGCTCCCAGCCATCGAACAAATGAGTTGTCTTCCGGGTTTGCGTGGGAGATGAAGATCGCACTGCGCTCAGGAGTGGTGTCCAATGGCCGTCCCTTGGGTGTTGATGTGTATTAATGCCATTTTACCGCGCCTAAAATAGTCGAACGAACGGCCGGCCAGACGGAGAGGGGGAGGCGATGCCTGGGGATAAGCGGATATGTGCCGAGTGCGTCTCGGACGACTATCTCAAAAGCCTGGTCAACCAGAGCCAGGAAATAAATCAAGCATGCGACTACTGCGCCACGATGGCGTCCACCATCGACATGCAATCGCTGGCCGACATGTGCGATGAGGTGATCGAGAACTTCTATGAGGTCTCAAGCCGTACACAAGCAGTGATCCACTTCGGAAGAACTCCGGACGGTTACCCACTTCATGACGTTCTCGAAGATCTGATCGCCCCTCCTACTGACGCCTTGAATGATCTTGTCGAGATTCTCGGGGAAACCTGGTTCGACAGGAGTAGTCATGAACATAAATACGGTGATGAGGATCCTTGGTTTGTCGAGAAATCCAACCTGAAGGAGCCTTTAAGCTCGGCATGGGAGAAGATGGAACAAAGCCTTCGTCACGAAGCGCGGCATTTCAATCCATCGGCAGTAGCTGTTCTGGAACAAATCTTTGGCTCGATCTTGGATGACCGCACAGACCAAGGAAGTAGCGTAATCGTTGACCTTGGCAACGGCAGCCAATTCGACACGTTATTCCGAGCCCGTGTTTTCCAGACATCCGCCCCTTTGGAGGAAGCATTTGAGCACCCCGAACGTCACTTCGGCCCGCCTCCGCCTGGGGTCAGAACGGCTGGCAGGATGAACGCCAAAGGGATACCTGTTTTCTACGGAGCGACAAAGGAATCTATCGCCGTTTCGGAGGTGCGCCCGCCCGTAGGCAGTCTCGTTGTTGTCGCCCAGTTCCATGTCATTCGGCCCCTGCGGGTTCTGGATCTCCGCCAGCTTGGGACGATCAGGCTGCAACCCAGTTCAAGCTTGTTTGATCCGGAAACGGTTAAAGATGCAACCAGACGGGATTTCCTACGTGAACTGACCATGAAGCTCGTGATGCCTGTTGTTCCGGAGCTTGAGGATCATCGTTATGTTGTGACTCAAGCGGTCGCTGATTTCCTGGCTACCCATCCGAAGCTAAACCTTGATGGTCTGCTATTTCCATCAGCGCAGCATGCTTCAGATGACGGAGATGAAAGCGGCTGCAACGTTATTCTCTTCAACAAGGCATCAACTGTCCTCTTTTCAGATGCCAATAACGGCAATCGAACCAAGACATACCTCTACGAACACGACGAGGACACTCCAGAGGGGCGCTTTGAACCCATCATGTGGGCAAGAGTGCGTAAGGATGAACCAGAATGGTTATGGCCTCGATGGGGTGACGGACAGCCAAACCCTGCCCTTCGACTAAATCTGGACAAGATTTCTATCCTGGAAATCGAAGGCGTCCGGTATGACTCATGGTCCCACCCGGTCAAACATGTCGAGGACAACTCGCCACAACCGCCCACCTCGAACGAAGATATCTTCTTCTAAACAGCCAATGGTTTCGGCCTACCAAAGAAATACCCCTGGAAGATTTCGCACCCGTTCTGCAGCAGAACGTCTCTCTGCTCCTCCGTTTCCACCTCCTCGGCTACGCCCCTGAGCCGCAGAGGCAGGAAATGGGGTCGGAGTCATTTATCAATAACGCCTACGCATGACGCAATTTAAAACCATTCGATGAGGCTAAAAATGACTCCGGCGGACATGCTGCGGGGCATCGCCACTGTCGGCAACCCGCCAAACTGCCGATGTTCTTTGGTGACTCGCCGGATGTCCGCAAAGGCCGATAAGCGGGCAAGGTATTCCGGAGACTAGGTCCGCTGGCTATGCATCGAGGTTTATTTCTTGCCCTTGCAAAGACCATTGCAAACCGTATACTGTACGGACAATTCAAGGAGTCACACCATGGGTGCCACCGTCAAGGAAGAACGCATCGAAGTCCGCCTCGCATCGGCTGAGAAGGACCGGATTCGCCAGGCCGCCATCCTGTCGCACCAGAACCTGAGCGAATTCGTCCTCCGCGCAGTACGCACCGTTGCCGACGAGACCTTGGCGTCGCAGACGCGCTTCGTCTTGCCTGAAGAACAGATGAATGCCTTTTACGCCGCGCTCGATCAACCGGCCAAGTCGATTCCGCGTCTTCGTGAAC
>CALBZH010000450.1 GCA_937889795.1 uncultured Syntrophobacteraceae bacterium
AGATTGCGCAGCATCAGCAGGAGCTGCTCCTTGGCAAAGTCGAAATCCACCAGGGCCAGGGCGGTCGTGTGGAAGGCCAGGTCCCAGGCCGCGTACCACGGATACTCCCACTTGTCGGGCATGGAGATGATGTCCGAGTTGAGCATATGGAACCATTCCATGTTCCGAATGCTGCGCGGGTTGGAGTCGAGCATCGGATGGCACTTGTGGTCGCACAGCCACTGCTCCAGGTCAAAGTAATAGTACTGCTTGCTCCAGAGCATCCCCGCGAGCGCCTGGCGATGCACGCGCCGCTCGTCTTCGCTCAGTGAGCCAGGCGTGATCCGCTCGTAGAATTCGTCCGCGTCTCCGATCCGGCCCTGGAAGACCTCCTCGAAGCCCTTGAAGGCATCGTCCGCCGCAGCCGCCGTGAGCCGCAAACGGACCGTCTTGCTGCCGCCGCCGTCCACCTCCAGGATATAGTGGGCCGCGGCCTTGGTCCCCTCCTTGGCGGGATTCACCGCGTCGACCCGTTCCTTGATGATGAACCTGTGGAATGCATCCTTGACATAGGGAGTCGCATTGGGCTGGCCCCAGAGACGCTGAGCATTGCTCTCGTTTTCGGTGAACAGCAGCTCCGGGTCTCCATCGCAGGTGAGCCAATGGTCTCCCAGGTCATGGTGGGAGGCTTGAATGACGCCCGGCGCCACCTCGCGGAGAGTCGGCTTGTGATCGTCCTCGCCCCAGGACCAGGTGTTCCGGAACCAGAGGGTCGGCAGCAACCGCAACCGGCCGGCTTCCGGGCCGCGATTGTGAACGATGATCCGGATGAGCACGTCTTCCGGGCCTTCCTTGGCGTATTCCACGAACACGTCGAAGTAGCGGTCGTCGTCAAACGCTCCGGTATCGAGCAGCTCGTACTCGAATTCCTCCCGCGACCGACCCCGGTTCGTCTCCACCAGGTTGCCGTAGGGAAACTCTCGCTGCGGGTATCTGTAGAGGTATTTCCTGTGGTGGTGTGTGGGCGTGGAGTCGAGGTAGAAGTAGTTCTCCTTCACGTCCTCCCCGTGGTTCGCCTCGCTGTTGGTGAGCCCAAACAAGCGCTCCTTAAGGATGGGATCGCGCTCGTTCCACAGCCCCAGGGCGAAGCAGAGCCGCTGTTTGTCATCGCAGATCCCCCCCAGCCCGTCCTCCCCCCACCGGTAGGCCCGTGAGCGGGATTGGTCATGGGAGAAATAGTCCCAGGCGTTGCCGTCCTCGCTGTAGTCCTCACGGACCGTGCCCCACTGCCGCTCGCTGAGGTAAGGACCCCATTTTTTCCACGGGATTCCCTCCTCGCGAGCCACGTTAAGGCGTCTTTGCTCGATGACGTCCATTGTCTCAGTCGCCATGTGTCTCCCCCCATGTATGAGTTGAAGGAATACGACCCCGGTCCCGCGCCAAGTCTACCATCGTACATCGGATTGAGATTTTCCATAGGACCTTGGTCCAATGGCGGTAGCCAACGACTCGCCAGAACCGAACGGTGCGAGCTCAAATGTCAGTGTGCCGCTTACCTTACATTTTAAAAGATAGGTTATCGATCTATCATCATGGGCGCTTCGTTTTGTTCTTGATGGCAACCCTGCTGATCACGTAACGTACAGTTGCAGGGCCGAAGTCAGTGCGGCCCGTCGTTTGTTCATGGTGTACTTCAGCGCAGAGGAGGAGGATTATGGCCAATTTCCTGTTTGTCCTGAGCAAGAACGACAATGAATCCGCAACGAGGTGCTTTCAGTTTGCGAAGATCGCCCATTCCAAGGATCACAAAGTCAACCTGTTCCTGATCGACGATGGGACGAGGTGGGCGGACAAGACACGGAGCTTCACCGAGAAGACCGCGACGGGGGATTGCCCCAACGACTATCTCCCGTACCTGGTTGAGAAGGAAGTCCCGATCGGAGTCTGAATTCCCTGCGCCAAGGCTCGTCAGGTTGACGAGTCCAAGTTCTTCTCCAACATGATGCTTGATGGCGGCCCCCACCTGATCGATATCGCCGCGGAAGCCAAGGTGTTCAATTTTTAAGCCCCCCCGGCACGGCCTGGAAAGGGGATCGACCGATTCCCTTTCCAGGGTGTCATGCCGACTGCAGCACTTCGACCGGCAAGGGGGGGAGGAGCATCGTCCCCCGTCACGGAAGCCTCCCGATCGAAGTCTCCTCCTGTCACGGGTAGCTCTGGCCCGTGGGACGGATCATGATCTCGTTGACGTTGACATGGGGAGGAAGGGTGAGCAGCCAGTGAATGCCGTCGGCGATGGCCTGCGGATCGAGCAGTTGGCCGAATTGAGCAACCGAATTTCCGAAGTTCTCGGCATTATAGCCGGCCACATCCTGAAATTCACTGATCACGATGCCGGGCATCACCAGAGAAACCCGAACCCCATGGGCGCAGATCTCCCGGCGAAGCCCCTCGGCGATGGCGCCGATCGCAAATTTGCTCGATCCGTAGAAGGCGCTGAAGGGCGAGACATTGCGTCCCACCACCGAGCCGATGACCACGATGTCCCCACTTTGTCGTTGAGCCATGGCCTGTCCGGCCCGGCGCATGAGGTGGGCGGCGCCCAAGACATTGACCTGGTACATCTGCTCCCATTGGGATTCCTCGCTGCCGAGGAGTCCTCCCGCCAGTCCACGGCCGGCGTTCACGACAACAATGTCGATCCGACCTCCCCCTGCTTCCCAGCCCAGAGTGCAATCCAGCAGGGCGTCGATGTCAGCCCTGACGCTCGCGTCACCCGGCACGGCGAGGGCTCTGCCGCCTTCCCTGACAATTCTCGATGCCAGTTCGTCCAAACGGTCTTTGCGACGGGCATTGACCACGACCGATGCGCCTGCCCGACCCAATGTGAGTGCGGTGGCGTATCCAATGCCGGAGCTCGCTCCGGTGATGACAGCGGTCTTACCCGAAAGCGGTTTGCTCATGTGCGACTCTCCTTGTGCAAAGAGTAGGGGAAGAATGTCCTGAAAGGACGAGAGATCAAGACCACGATGCTACCGAATACAAGACAATTTAGCCACCCGCAAGAAGCGTCCCTATCTCATCGCGGATCGACGGGATCCGGCAAGAGCTATCCGCAACACCATGATGCTATTGAAGAAGTTTGCGTGAAGCCTTTCGCGGTGGTATAGGTGATTTGTCAGAGCGTAGGGGAT
>CALBZH010000451.1 GCA_937889795.1 uncultured Syntrophobacteraceae bacterium
AGGAGGGGGGCACTGGAATGGGATTAGGAACGACACCGAAAACCACCTCTCCGGATGTCATGAGTAAGCTGCAAGATGCGGAAGCACCGGAACGGCTCTTGGGCGGCAGCGTCATTCTCACCAAGCTGCAGGAAGTGGTGAACTGGAGCCGCAAGTATTCCTTTTTTCTTTACCCGTTCGTCACAGCCTGCTGCGGCATGGAGTTCATGTCGGTGGCCGGCCCCAAATATGACCTCGATCGTTTCGGCGCTGCCCTGCCCCGCTTTTCTCCCAGGCAAGCGGACCTTCTTATGGTTGTCGGGACCATCAGCCACAAGCAGGCCCCCATCCTGGTCAAGGTCTACAACCAGATGACCGAGCCCAAATGGGTGTTTGCGTTTGGTGTCTGCGCCGTATCCGGAGGCTTTTACGACAACTATTCCACGGTGCAGGGGATCGACACCCTTATTCCCGTGGATGTTTATGTCCCCGGCTGCCCGCCCCGTCCCGAGATGGTGATTGATGGTCTCTTGAAGCTCCAGGAAAAGGTTGCAAACGAAAAGTGGTCGGATTGGCCCAGAGGAGCGGCACCCGTCAGTCTCGACAAGTGTTGATCGACCTTAAACAACCCCAGAAAAAGTGCGCGTTTATGCAAGCAAGCGTAACCCTGAAGAAATTGGCCGAACGGTTTCCGGGCGCGATCCTGGAGACCCATTCCCATCGAGGGGATGACACTGCGGTTGTCAAGAAGGAAAGCATCCTCGAGATTTGTACCTTTTTGAGGAACGATGAGAGTCTTCTTTACAATTTCATGATGGACCTCACGGCGGTGGACTACCTTGGCAAAGACCCGCGCTTCGAAGTTGTCTATCACCTTTTTTCCCTCAAGCACAATATGCGGGTTCGAATCAAAGCTCGCGTTCCCGAATCCGACTGCAGCATCGATTCCATCGTTCTTGTCTGGATTGGTGCGAATTGGTTTGAGCGCGAAGTTTACGACATGTATGGCATCACGTTCAACGGGCACCCGGAGATGCGCAGAATTCTCCTGTATGAGGAGTTTGAGGGGCACCCCCTAAGGAAAGATTATCCGCTCAAGAAGAGGCAGCCCTTGATCGGGCCCATCAACTAACTCTCTAACGAGTCATAGTTTGAGTCATGCCTGACATCGAAAAAGATCTCGGTACCGAGTACATGGTCATCAACATGGGTCCGTCGCATCCCGTGACCCATGGCACCGTGAAATTCCTGGCGATCCTCGATGGAGTAACGATCATCGACCTGAAGGTGGATATCGGCTACCTCCACAGGGGGTTCTAAAAGATGTGCGAATACGGCACATGGCAGCAGGTGATCCCGTATACCGACCGTCTCAACTACGTTTCCCCTCTCATCAACAATGTGGGGTATGCGCTTGCGGTCGAAAAGCTCATCGGGGTCCAGGCTCCTGAACGGTGTCAGTACATCCGCGTTATTGCCAGCGAGCTTTCTCGAATCGCCGACCACCTCACCAATGTGGCTGCGGGCGGTTTGGAGCTGGGGGCGTTCACGGCTTTCCTCTATTTTGTCGAAGCACGCGAGCTTGTCTGGGATCTCATCGAAATGCTCTGCGGCGCGCGTGTTACCGCCAATTATGTGCGGATTGGAGGGCTCAAGAACGATCTTCCGGACGGCTTCCAGGAGAAAACCAAGCAGGTGTTTGCTAGGTGCCGGGAGCTCTGGAAGGACGTCGACAAGCTCTTGACCAAGAATCGCATTTTCATTGACCGGGTCAAGGATGTGGGGAACATGCCGGCCGATGAGGCCATTGCCTACGGATTCACGGGTCCTTGCTTGAGAGCCTGCGGTGTGCCGTACGATGTGCGCAAGTCCCAACCGTACCTGGTTTACGATCGCTTTGATTTCGAGGTACCCATCGGGGAGACGGGCGACAATTTCGACAAGTACCTTGTGCGCATGGAGGAGATTCTCCAGAGCATGCGCATTGTCGAGCAAGCTTTCCAGCAGCTTCCTTCCGGTCCTGTCAATATCGATATGCCTCAGTTCAGGTGGCAGTCCAAGGACGATATCGGGAGCAGGATCGATTCTCTCATTTTCCATTTCAAAACCGTCATTGAAGGCATCAAACCACCTCCGGGTGAGATCTATCAGGCCGTGGAAGGTGGCAATGGTGAAGTTGGCTTTTATCTGGTGAGCGATGGGACCGGTAAGCCTTATAAATGCCGGGTGCGACCACCCTGCTTTCCCCTCACCGCGGCAATGTCCAGGATGATGAAGGGGAGGCTGATCGCCGATATCGTCCCCACGTTCGACATGATCAACATGATCGGCGGAGAATGCGATAGATAGCCATGCTTGCAGACCTGATCGAGTCCTTAGCAAAAATCGTCTTCATTTTCAGCGTCAACATCGGCTTTTTCGCCCCGGTGCTCGGATGGGTGGAGCGAAAACAAAGCGCGGTGATGCAGGACAGAATTGGCGCGAATAGGGCTGACATCTTCGGTTTCACGGCCATCGGTCTTTTCCACTCTCTGGCCGACGCCGTCAAGGTGCTCGTCAAGGAAGATTTCATTCCGGCTGGCGCCAATAAATTTTTCCATACCGTTGCCCCGTTCATCTGTCTTGTTCCTGCGATCGTTACCTTCACCGTCGTGCCATTCGGGGGCAGCTATACCGTATTTGGCCATGAGGTCCAGTTGGTCATTGCCGATCTGGATGTCGGCATCCTGTTCGTCTTCGCCGTGTCCTCCCTTGCCGCCTACGGTGTTGTTTTGAGCGGTTGGGCCTCGCGGAGCAACTGGTCCCTCCTCGGCGCCCTTCGCGCATCGGCCCAGATGCTCTCCTACGAAGTCGCCATGGGCCTCACCATCATCGGCATCATCATGGTCTTCGGGACTTTGAAGCTGACCGAGATTGGCGCCATGCAGGAGAACTTTTTCAAGTGGGGTATTTTCCTGCAGCCTGTCGGCTTCATTCTCTTTTTCACCTGCGCCATTGCAGAGAACAAACGCGCTCCCTTCGACATGCCCGAAGCGGAATCCGAGCTCGTGGCCGGCTATTTCACGGAATACAGTGGCTTGAAGTTCGTGATGTTCTGGATGGCGGAGTTCCTTGAGATCGTCACCATCGCCGGCATTGTTACCACGCTTTTTTTCGGAGCCTGGCACCTCCCTTTCGTGACCGACCAGAAGCTGCTTGAATTCTTTCTGTTCGCCGGACCGAATGGAGCCGCGGTCCTCGCCATCCTGACGAACATTGTGACTTTCTTCGCGAAGGTCGTGTTCTTTATCTGGCTGCAAATGACCATACGGTGGACGCTTCCCCGCTTCAGGTATGACCAGGTCATGCGCCTGTGCTGGAAGATGATTCTACCGCTAGCCCTCATCAACATCTTAATCACCGGACTGGTTCTTTTACTATGAGCACAACCAAGAAGCCCGACCAAGCTGAATGCCATCCCATGGTGGGCGTCCCGATCGCCACTCTCAAGCCCAAACAGGTCAGACGCCAGATCGACATGACGCTATGGGAAAAGCTCTACGTTTTTGAGATCGCTCGCGGAATCGGCATCACGACGAAGCATTTCGCCAAGAACATGGTCGGCTTCGTTGCGCCTCCCAAGGGCAAGAAGCGCAGCGTCTTCACGGTCTACTACCCCGAAGAGCGGGTGACGCTTCCTCCAGCCTACCGCGGACGTCCGGTCTTGGTCGCGCGGGCTGACGGCACCGAAAAGTGCGTTGCGTGCGGTCTTTGCGAAAAGATATGCCCGGCTTCCGCAATCACCATTGTGGCCGGTGAAAAGGACAATGCCGAGCGCTACCCGATGAGCTACACCCTCGACATGTCTCGCTGCGTGTACTGCGGCTACTGTGAGGAGGTCTGCCCGAAGGAAGCCATCGTTATGAGCTCTGAATACGAAGGGCTGGCTCAGCGGGATCGGAACGCCATGCGCTATTCCAAGGAAGATCTTCTGAGGTCCGAGGAGAGCGTTCAGGGACGCCTCGATTTCATCAGGAGGATATACTCCAAATGCAATTATTGATGTTTTACATCTTCGCAATCGGCGCCGTGGTTTCCGCGTTGCTGATGGTGACCAACAAGAGACCGGTTCGTGCGGCCATGAGCCTGATCGCCACCATGTCTTTTCTAGCAGGTCTCTACGTCCTCCTCGACGCCCACCTGATTGCAGCCCTGCAGCTGATCGTCTATGCCGGCGCCATCATGGTCCTCTTCCTTTTCGTCATGATGCTCTTGAATGTGGAGGAGAAGGAAGGCCGCCTCGGAAGTCACCCCGGCATTCAGCTTTTGGGTGCGTTTCTTCTTGGGCTGCTCTTTGTTGCTGTTGCGAGCTTGGTCAAGGTCAAAGCCTCCGTGCTTGCACTGGGCAGCGGCGCGATCGACTTCGGTACCACGAAGGCCGTTGGGAGACTACTCTTTACGGAGTATTTGTTGCCATTTGAAATTGCGTCCCTTTTGTTGTTGGCTGCCATTGTCGGTGCCGTCATCCTGGCAAAAAGGAGGATTGATGATACGCACCAGAAACCTGTCCTTCAAGACCGTGAACTGTAGCTTATGATTGCACTGAATTCATACCTCATGTTGGGTGCGCTGCTTTTCTCCATCGGCGCAGTGGGTGTGTTCACTCAACGCAATGCCTTGATCATCTATATGTGCATTGAGTTGATGCTGAACGCTGTGAACTTGACCATCATTGCGTTCTCACGCTTCCTGAACAGCCTGGACGGTCATGTCTATGTGTTCATGATCATCACGGTTGCCGCAGCTGAAGCTGCCGTGGGCCTGTCCATTATCATCTCGCTTTTCAGGAATAAAGCTACCGTAGACGTCGATGACATCAATCTAAGCAAAGGTTAATGAAGACGTGCAAACGATTGTATCCATGAAACCGATGCTTGCCGTTCTCGTTTCGCTCCTTGCGGTCCCCCTCATTTTAAGGACTGGAGATCGGCCGAACCTTCGTGAATCCTGGTCTCTCATTGCGGGAGTGATCAAGTTCCTGATCGTTATCTCCATGGTCCCGACCATTCTGGCGGGCCAAACTATAGAGTATAACCTGGTCACTTTCTGCCAAGGGATCGATATCAAGTTTCGCGTCGACGCCTTCGGCCTCCTGTTCGCTTGCGTGTCGTCTTTCCTCTGGATCATCACGACGATCTATTCCATGGGATATATGCGCTCCAATAAGGAGCATGCGCAGACCCGGTTCTTCGCCTGCTTTGCGATCAGCCTTGCCTCCGCTATCGGAGTGGCGTTCTCCGCCAACTTGATCACCTTGTTTGTTTTCTACGAGTTCCTCAGCCTTGCGACGGTTCCGCTCGTTGGGCACAAGGAAACACCAGAAGCGATCGAAGGTGCACGGAAGTATCTCCTCTATTTGTTGACCATGTCCAAGACATTCCTCCTGGCCGGTATTTTCATCGTATACATGGTTGCGGGGAGTACCGATTTCCAGAGTCATGGCCTTTTGAGGACACAGGCTGGGTCGACGTTGCTCTTCGTGACGTTCTTCCTCTTCCTTTATGGTTTTGCAAAAGGCGCTGTGATGCCTTTGCATAACTGGCTGCCTTCGGCCATGGTGGCTCCAACACCCGTCAGTGCCCTCTTGCACGCCGTCGCCGTCGTAAAGGTTGGCGTGTTTTCCATCCTGCGTGTGGTCATGCATATCTACGGCGTTGACCTCATGGCCAGGATGAATCTGGGCATTACGGCCGCGTATGTTGTGTCTTTCACGATTCTGGTGGCCTCGATCATTGCGCTCTCCAAAGACAACATCAAGGCGCGGCTGGCCTATTCGACGGTTAGCCAGCTCTCCTACGTCATCCTTGGGGCGGTACTCCTGACTCCAAGCGCCATGCTTGGCGGCATGGTCCACATCGCCAACCATGCCTTCTCGAAGATCACCCTCTTCTTTTGTGCCGGCTCGCTGTACACCGCTGCGCACAAGACGGAAGTCAGTCAGCTGTCCGGGATCGGCAAGAAGATGCCGTGGACCATGGCGGCCTTCTTCATTGGATCCCTCAGCATGATCGGTGTTCCCCCTGCCGCAGGATTTGTTAGCAAATGGTATCTGGCCGTGGGCTCCATGGAGGCACACCAAATCCCGATCCTCATCGTTCTCCTTGCCAGTACCGTTCTGAACGCAGCGTACTTCCTGCCTATTACCTATAAGGCCTTTTTTGAAAAGGAAGAGCCCGCCCACCATGACTCCCATTCGGATCATGGCCACCATGAGGAGATCCGAGAAATCCCCATGGTCATGGTTCCGCTGGTCATTACGGCCATCATTTCGCTGGTGATTGGTATGTATCCTGACTTCTTCTTGCGCCTTGCCCAGGAGGTGATGCGATGATCAAGCGGCTGGTTCTTTATGTCGGAAATCCGGCCAATGCGAAGCAGCTCAAGAAGCTGTCCTACATCGCGCTGGTGATTGTGTTCCTGTCCGACTTCCTTGTGCATAGAGAGCATGCCTTGTACATCTGGGACAAGATACCCGGCTGGGGTGCTCTGTACGGGTTCGTATCCTGTGTTCTTATCATCCTGGTCTCCAAGTTCATCGGGCACCAGTGCGGCATCATGCAGGACGAGGATTATTACAATGATTGATTGGTTTCACCCGTCCCTCTTCTTCATTGTTGGAGCGTTCATTATCCCGCTCGTTCGCGGTAGGGCTCAGCAGGCCGTGATGATGATCGCCCCGGTACTCGCGGTGTATACGGTCTATTCAATGACACCGGGAACGTACTGGACCTATTCCTTCCTTGGGGTTCAGCTGACCTTTGGAGCGGTCGATAAGCTCAGCATCGTTTTCGGCTGGGTGTTCACGATCATGTCCTTCATTGGTGTCGTGTATGCTCTCCACGTGAAGGACTCCGGTCAGCACACGGCAGCTTTCTTCTATGTGGGTGGCTCCATTGGGGTGACCTTCGCCGGGGATTATTTTACTCTGTTTGTATTCTGGGAGTTGATGGCGTTTGCGTCGGCCTACCTGGTTTTTGCTCGGCGCGAGAAAGCCGCCATTGAAGCCGGCTACCGGTACATTCTGGTTCACATTTTCGGCGGCGTTTGCCTCCTTGGCGGTATCATTCTCCACTATCTCCAAATGAAGTCCGTCGTGGTCGGACCTCTGCCCAAAGATGGAAGCCTCGCCTTTTATCTCATGCTCGTTGGCGTGATCGTCAACGCGGCTGTTCCCCCTCTGCACGCGTGGCTCACGGATGCCTATCCGGAAGGAACCGTCACGGGCTCCGTATTCATGTCTGCCTTCACCACAAAGACGGCTGTTTACGTGCTCGTTCGGGTTTTCCCCGGCACTGAGCTCCTCGTCTGGATGGGCACGATCATGGCCCTGTACGGTGTCGTTTACGCGGTCCTTGAAAACGATGCTCGCAGGCTTCTTGCCTACCACATCATCAGCCAGGTCGGTTACATGGTCGCAGGGGTCGGTATCGGAACGGACATGTCGCTTAACGGTTCCGTGTCCCACGCTTTTGCCCATATTCTCTACAAGGGGCTTCTTTTCATGGGTGCCGGCGCCGTCCTCGAGATGACGGGCCGCCGCAAGCTCACGGAGCTCGGAGGCCTTTACCGAACCATGCCCATCACTTTGGTATTGTACATGATTGGCGGGTTTGCGATTTCGGCCTTCCCGCTGTTCAGCGGCTTTGTCACCAAGTCGATGGTTGTGTCCGGTGCAGCTCATGATCATCGCCCCGCGGTAGCACTGCTCCTTACCATGGCCTCTGCAGGTACCTTTCTCCATACCGGTCTCAAGCTCCCCTATTACATGTTCTTCGGGAAGGATTCCGGTCTCGAGGCCAAAGAGCCACCTTTGAACATGCTCATTGCCATGGGCATAGCGGCCTTTTTGTGTATTGGTATTGGCTGTGTCCCCGGTCCCCTATATGCCCTCCTCCCCTACCCGGTTCACTTTGATCCGTACACCGGTGATCACGTGACCAGCGCCCTTGGTATCCTGCTCTTCACGGGTCTTGGGTTCTTCATGCTCCTCAAGAAGCTCGATCCCGAGCCCACCATCAGTGTGGATACGGACTGGGTTTACAGGAAGGGCAGCAAGGCTTTCATGTGGTTTGCGAGCAAGCCCGTCCAAACGACGGACTCTTATGTGGGTGATCTCTACAACACCTTCTTCTCGCGATTCACTTTGGCCCTGTGTAATTTCCTCGCGAAAGTGTTCGATATTCGAGGGATTGACGGGACAGTCAACGGTGTTGCCGACTTCTTCATTTCCCTTGCGGGAGCGTTGCGGGTTTCCGCCACCGGACTCGTTCGGAACTATGCGGTTACGATGCTGTTCGGCGGTGTGGTTATCATCGGATATTACCTTCTCTCTTACTTGATGAGACAATGATGAATTCGTCGAACTTTCCAATTCTGTCCGTTATCACGTATTTGCCGCTGCTTGGTATCCTGGCTCTTTGCTTCGTGGACAGCAAGCGTCAGGAGCTGATCCGTTGGGTGGCATTCCTTACGACGGTCGTCACCTTTCTGGTCTCACTGCCTCAGATCGGAAGAGCACACGTCTGAACTCCAGTCACGAGTGGATAACTCGTA
>CALBZH010000452.1 GCA_937889795.1 uncultured Syntrophobacteraceae bacterium
TATCCACTCGTGACTGGAGTTCAGACGTGTGCTCTTCCGATCTCTCTTTGTTCCGGCCATGAGGCATCCGGCCCGGGAGGGATTTCACGATGGTGTCCACCGGATAACCCTTCTTGTGAATCATGCGACATTCCGTGGAGAAATGAGCGATCACTCCATGAAGCGCTTCTTCCAGCAGACGTTTCATTCGGGGGCGGTCATCGGGGTGAAGTCGGTCCATGAACCAGCTTGGACTGCTCAGCGCTTCCTCGGGTGCATAGCCCAGAATGCTTTCGCAGGAGCGGTTTACGAATTCCAACTGGAAATCGCTCCTGAGGATGTAAATCAGCAAAGGGATATTCTGGACCAGGTTGCAGTATCGCTGCTCTGCCTGTCTGATCTTCTCCTGAAGCGTTCTGCGTTGTTCGAACCGCTTCAGACACATGATGAGCTCGCCGATGCTGAAAGGCTTTCTCAAGTAATCGTATGCCCCGATTTTGATTGCCTGCACCGCGTTTTCAATTTTGCCGGACCCGGTGATAAAAACAACTTCTCTTCGCCGATTGTCTTCCTTTAACCTTGCCGCTAGATCAAGACCGTTCATTTCCGGAAGATTAATGTCCACAAAGGCGAGATCAAAAGTGAGCCCTTTCGATATCTCCAATGCCTTGTAGGGATCGGTGCACAAAATGGGACTATACCCTTCGTCCGTCAGAACCTCCGCCAGCAGTTCGCAGATCAGGACATCATCATCGACCACCAGAATCTGTTTTGCCGTGTCTACCTTCTCGTTCCGCATGGTCGCCTCCGGCAGGTGATTGCCCCTCGGTGAGAAGAAGAACGTCCCAGAAGTTGGCTTGTGGATGCCTTTCAAGTGCTTCCAGAGCTCGAGCGTGAAACATCGTAATCGACCTGAGCGTCACTATAGCATCCCTGCTCTCACGAGGCCAGATGACTCTGGGCCGAGCACGTCTTCCGACCGCTTTCGCCAGAGACCCGGGCAAACCCTTTTCATTGCTTTTGCCAAGCCGAGCGGGTATAGAAGGCGGAAACTCAATGACAGGAGGAAACAGGATGCAAGAAGAGGTTGAAAAGGCATTGGCGAAAGTGAGACCGATGTTGGAACGAGATGGCGGAAGTGTTGAACTGGTCGCTGTTGAAGGAACCACGGTGAAAGTACGCTTGACCGGAGCTTGCCGGGGCTGCCCGATGAGCCAAATGACACTCAAAGCCGGAATTGAGCGCATTATCAAGGCCGATGTGCCCCAGGTGACGGAAGTGGTCGCTGTTCAGTAGGCCACCCCCTGTGTCGCGCTCTCATCTGTTTCCGTTCGGCTCCTTAACCGCCCCTGTCCCCTAGTTGTTCAAAGGGGTCGGGGAGCAGGTCTAAGGATAGAATTTCTAGTCGGGCATTGCACAAGAACACCCGTGGGGAGCGTCGCTATTTATGGTATGGCTCCCCCCGCAGTATTGTGAAAGCTCGGTAGAGCTGCTCGAGAACGATGAGGCGGGAAAGGTCGTGGGGAAAAGTCATCTTCGAGAACGACATGACGGATTTGGCCTGCTCCCGTAGCCGGTCGGAGAGGCCAAGCGGTCCGCCGAGAATCATCCAGACTTCTGAAATCCCCCCCTCAATCAGCTTCTTTAAGAACTTGGCGAATTCGGGGGATTCCATCTGCTGGCCCTTGGGATCCCACACCATCACGTAGTCTTGCTTTCCCACCAGCCGAAGGACGCGGTCTGCTTCGCGCTCCAGAACCTGATCCTCGTGGATCTTGGCCGTGAGCTTCTCCGCCCGGACAACATGGACGTCCGCCAGCACGTAATGGCGCAACCGTTCGAGGTAACGGTGGATCCCTGCGTCGAGCTCCGGGAACGTTGTCTTGCCTATGAAGACCAGATGCAAATGCAGCATAGTCCCGTCAGCCTGAGATCGGAGGCGAGGTCGCCGCTAGAAGGAACTCACGATTGCCCTTGGGGCCAAGGATCGGAGAGGGCGTTATGCCGAGAACAGTGAGCCCGAGGTCTCGACATCGATCGGAGACACTTTGGCAGACCGCCTCATGCACCGCCTGGTCCCGCACCACGCCGCCTTTCCCGACATGCTCGCGGCCCGCCTCGAATTGGGGTTTGATCAGACCGATGAGCCAGGCGTTTCGAGCCAGGAAGCGGCATACCTCCGGAAGTACTAGTCTGAGGGAAATGAATGACGCGTCGATTGTCGCGATCTGGATGGGCTCCGGCACGAGATGAGCCTGAAGGCCTCGGATATTGTGCCGCTCCAGGACGACCACGCGCGGGTCCTGTCGCAGCTTCCACGCCAACTGCCCATAACCCACGTCCACGGCGTAGACTCTCCGAGCGCCATTCTGGAGCAGGCAGTCCGTGAAGCCACCCGTCGATGCCCCCACATCCATGGCGACGAGTCCGCGCACGTCCGCTCCAAAAAACCGCAGCGCGTGCTCCAGCTTCAGTCCTCCGCGACTGACGTACGGAATGTCCTCCCCTTCCAAACGAATCGCACTGTCAGCGAGAACTTTCTGGCCGGCCTTCGTGATCCGCGCTTCGTTCACCAGGACTTTGGCGGCCAGGATGAGCGCTTGTGCTCGCTCACGGCTGGGCGCCAGTCCCCTATCCACGAGCAGTTTGTCCAATCGCACGGAGGAGTTGGCCATCATGGGATTCCACTATCATCTGGACAGCCCGTTCGATGCCCTCGGCGTCAATGCCGCACCGATTCCTAAGGATGCTCTGAGCGCCGTGTGGGATAAAGGCATCTTGCAGCCCCAAGCGAATGAACGACCGGGGTTGGAAGCCGTTTTCCTGGAACATTTCAAGCACCGCGGAGCCAAATCCACCCTGGAGGGCATTTTCCTCGACGGTCACCACTCGCCCGGTGTGGTGCGCCCATTTCAGGATCAGGTCCTGGTCAAGGGGTTTCACGAAACGGGCATTCAGGACGGTGGCCTGGATGGATTGCTGTTCGAGCCTTGCAGCCGCCTCGAGAGCCGTCTGGACCGTCTGCCCGATGGCGATGAGCAGCACGTCGCTTCCTTCTCGGAGGATTTCGCCTCTTCCAATGGGGATCGACTCCATCGAAGCGTCCAGCGGCATCCCAATCCCGTTGCCGCGTGGGTATCGGATGGCGATGGGACCGGTGTGCTCGGTGGCCGTCTTGAGCATGTGCCGCAGCTCGTTTTCATCTTTTGGAGCCATCAGGACCATATTGGGGATGACCCGCAGAAATGAGAGGTCGAAGGCCCCGTGATGGGTGGGACCGTCTTCGCCAACGAGTCCGCCGCGATCTATGGCGAAGACCACCGGAAGGTCCTGAAGGCAGACGTCGTGGATGATCTGGTCGTAGGCGCGCTGCAAGAAAGTCGAATAGACCGCCACGACGGGGCGCAGCCCTTCGGCGGCAAGGCCAGCGGCAAAGGTGACCGCGTGCTGCTCCGCGATTCCCACGTCGAAGAACCGGTCGGGGAATCGCTTGGCGAAAGCTTCGAGTCCCGTTCCCTGGGGCATGGCGGCAGTGATGCCGATGATCTTGGGGTTCGCCTCGGCCAGCTCGACGATCGTTCGACCAAAAACCTCGGTGTAGGACGGCGGGCAGGGTGTGCCGTTGCTCAGACTGCAGCTCTTTCCCGTCTCGATATCGAAGGATCCCACGCCGTGGAAGCTCGTCGGGTCGCACTCGGCCGGGTGATAGCCGCGTCCTTTTTGAGTCATGACATGGATCAGAACCGGGCCTTCCAGGTGCCGCGCCGTTTCGAAGGTCTCGACCAGGCGATCGATGCGATGCCCTTTGATCGGCCCTATGTAATGGAACTTCAGGGCCTGGAAGAGCATGCCCGGCGTGAAGAAGCTCATCAGCGAGTCCTCACTCCGCTTGAGAAGCTGTACGATATTC
>CALBZH010000453.1 GCA_937889795.1 uncultured Syntrophobacteraceae bacterium
CGAAGTGCATTGGTTTGAGGCCCACGGTATCGGAAGAAGAAAAATGAGAATCAAGAGATTCTTGGACTAAGGACTGAGTCATGACAACGAAACATCCAAAGCCTGCCTTACGCTTCGCCATCTGTGTCGACACAGATGACCCGGATTTGCTTACTCCGCGAATGGTATATCAAATTCTGCCCGATGAGAGCGCGGCGGAATCAGATTATCTGCGGGTCATCGATAACGAGGGCGAAGACTACTTATATCCGGCCAAGTATTTTGTTCTCGTTAGCTTCCCACAACAGGTCAAGCAGGTTCTGCTTGGCACGCCCCCCCCGCTCATGAGAAGCGTTGCCCATGGGCGCAAACGATCAGCTCTCAAGCAGGAAAGAAGTTCGTAGAATGAGGTTGGGACAGTGACTGACACCCAGGAAGATGCCTTCAAATCCCTCAACCAGGCCGAGAAGACAACGGACGAGCCTCTGGTTCGGGTGATGGCGCTGCACGCGCTGGCTTACTGCGAGCGGCTGTTCTATCTCGAGGAGGTGGAGGAGATCCGGGTTGCAAACGCCAACGTGTATGCGGGGCGGCGTCTCCATGAGGAGCTTGAGGGGACGGCGGAGCAGTACACGGTGGAGCTGGCCAGCGACCGGCTCGGTATCCGCGGGAAACTGGATGCCGTGCGGCGCAAGTCCGGAGAGCTGGTCGTTTACGAGCACAAGAAGGGAAAATCCCGGGACGGAAAGGAGGCCTGGCCCAGCGACCGGCTCCAGGTGCTGGCTTATGCCCTCCTGTTGGCCGACCATACCGGGGAAACGATATCGGAGGCGTGCCTGCGCTACCATGCCGACAATCGCCTCGTCACGATCCCGGTCGACAAGGAGTCAGCCGAGCGGGAACTGGAGCAGGCGGTGGGCCGGGCGCGGGAGCTGCGCGCTTCCCTGGAGCGTCCCGCCGTGGCTGTGTCCGAGAGACTCTGCAGGACCTGCTCCCTTGCGCCCGTGTGTCTTCCTGAGGAAGAGCGCTTCGCTCTCGGCGGTAAGACCAGGGTCCAGCGGCTCTTTCCTGCGGATGACGACCGCATCGTCCATGTGGTGGAGCAAGGGGCCTCCGTGCGACGGGACGGGGAGCAGTTGGTCGTGCGGCTTCCGGACGGCACGAAAAAAGGCCTCCCCGGAATGGCCGTGTCGGCACTGGTCCTCCATGGAAATGTTCAGATCAGCACGCAGGCGATCCATTTCTGCGCGGCTCGTGACATCGGCGTCCACTGGCTTTCCTACGGAGGCCACTATGTTGGTGCGCTCTCACCCGGCGCCGGGGCCGTCCAACGTCGAAACCGGCAGTACGCGGCGCTGAGCAAGCCGGGGTTCAAGGCAAGACTCGCGCTCCGGCTGGCAACCGGCAAGGTGGAGAACCAGCTCCGCTACATCCTTCGCATCACCCGCCCCGGCACGGGCGGTGGGGGTGAGGGACGATCGCCCGAAATCGACAGCGGCCTTGCCCGAATGAGAATCGAGCTGGCGTCGCTGGCTCGGCTTCACCCGGTCATCGAGGGCTCCGACGGTCAGGTCCGGGGAGGGGACATCGTGGAACAGGAGGGGCTCAGCCCCCATTGGGAAAGCGGAAACGATGCCTCTGCAATCGCGGAGCAGGAGGGGTCCTCGACGCTCGCGATGGAACAGCTCCCCGACCATTCCGACGTGATCGACCACGAGAGCGAAGGATGGCTCGCATCCATTCGGGGGCATGAGGGCATGGCCGGGCGCGAGTATTTCCAGCTCCTGGCCAAGGCACTGAATGTGGCACCGGGCGACCTGCTTCATTTTGACGGGCGGAACCGGAGGCCACCCCGGGACCCGTTCAACGCGCTGCTTTCATTCGGCTACGCCCTCCTTTACCGGGACTGCACGGCGGCACTCCTCGCGGTAGGACTCGAGCCCGCGGTGGGCGTGCTTCATACGCCTCGCTCGGCGGCTTATCCATTGGCTCTGGACCTGATGGAGCTCTTCCGCGTGATCCTCTGGGACATTCCGCTCGCAGGGTCGGTCAATCGTCGCCAGTGGCGCCGGGAGGATTTCGAGGTCACGGGCAAGCAGGTCTGGCTCAACACGACCGGACGCCGCAAGGCCATCCAGCTCTACGAAAGCCGCAAGGCGGAGAAATGGAAACATCCGGTGATGGACTACTCGTTGAGCTACGCACGCACGATCGAGCTGGAAGATCGGAAGAGCACACGTCTGAACTCCAGTCACGAGTGGATATCTCG
>CALBZH010000454.1 GCA_937889795.1 uncultured Syntrophobacteraceae bacterium
CCTGGAGCGGCCGGGCGATCCGCTTGTGGGCGGCGAAAAGCTGCGTCGCCTCCTCGATGGTCATGGCCAGGATGTCCGCGATCGATTTCCCGCGGAATTGAATGGAAAGGGTTTCCCGGTTGAAACGCGTGCCGCCGCACGTTTCACAGGGCACGTACACATCCGGCAGGAAGTTCATGGCGACCTTCACGTTTCCCTGCCCCCTGCATTCCTCGCAACGTCCTCCCTTGGCGTTGAATGAGAATCGGCCCGGAAGAAATCCGCGGACCCGTGCATCCGGCAGCAGTGCGAACAGCTTACGGATTTCGTCCCAAACGCCCACGTAGGTCGCTGGAATGGATCGGGGGGTGCGCCCGATGGGGTTGTGGTCCACTTTGAGCGCTCGCGCAATGCTTTCAGCGCCGGAGAGACGCTCGTAGAGGGCTTCCTCGCGATGGAACCGTTTGCCGAAGCGCTCGATCAGGGCATTGTAGATGACCTCTTCGACGAGGGTGCTCTTGCCGGCACCCGAGACCCCCGTGATGCAGGTGAGCGACCCGAGGGGGAAGCGGACGTCGATGTTCTTCAGGTTGCGCGCCCTGATGCCGGTGATCTCCAGCCACTGGCCATCGGCAGCGTTCAATGCCGTTGACTCAAGCTCCCTCGCCCCCGTTTCCGGCGGAGAGGGCAGGGGTGAGGGGGCTTCGAGAGCCGATCTTCCCTCACCCTGCCCCTCTCCCTGAGGGAAAGGGAGCTTCGATCGGGGCCCGAACCATTGGCCGGTCAGGGTGGCCTTGTCGCGGCGAAGGGTTTCGAAATCCCCTCGGGCGACCACTCTCCCGCCGTTTCTGCCGGCTGCCGGCCCCATCTCGATGAGCGTGTCCGCCTGGCGCATGGTCTCCGTGTCGTGCTCCACGATCAAGATCGTGTTGCCCTTGTCCTTGAGCGTCCGAAGGCTTTCGAGGAGGCGCTCGTTGTCCGTGGGGTGCAGGCCGATGGTAGGCTCGTCGAGGATGTAGCAGACGCCCCGCAGGTTCGTTCCCAGCTGCGCGGCCAGGCGGATGCGCTGGGTTTCTCCGCCGGAGAGCGTGTCCCCGGCCCGATCCAGGGCCAGATATTCGAGTCCCACCTTTCTCAAGAACGTGATCCGTCCCTGGATCTCCTTGCCGATGGGACCCGCGACCAGAGACTCCTCTGGATCGAACCGCAGACTGCTCCAGGCTCGCTCGAAATCGTCGATGCTGCAATGCACGAGATCGCCGATGGGCCAATCCTTGAGGCGAACCGACCGTGCCTGCCGGTTCAGTCTCTGGCCGCCGCAGGATCCGCAGGGAATGTCATCGTAGAGGGCGTTCAGACCGCCGTTGCCGCCGTTCTCCTCGGTCAGCCTCTCCAGCGCGCCCACAAGTCCGGGGACACTGGCTCCTCTGCCCCGGAGGATGGTCTCCCGCTGGGATGCGGATAACCGTTGGACGGGCTCGCCGGCATCGATGTGGAGGTGATCGGCCCAGGCACGCTCGATCCGTCGCGCTGGCTCGCGTCCCAGCAAGCCGCGAAGAAACGGAATGAGACCGTCTCTGAGGGGAATGTCGACGGGACCGAGAAGACGCTCCCAGTTGAGAACGCGCGTGGTTCCGAGCCCCATGCAGTCGGGGCACCACCCGTGACGGCTGTTGAAAGAGAACAGTCGCGGGTCGAGGGGAGCGAGGCCCTGGTGGCAATGGGTGCAATAGAGGTGCTGGCTCAAGACCAGGGACGTGTCGCCTTCAACGTGCAGCGATCCGCCTCCCAGGGCAAGACCCCTGCGCACGATCTCCTCGAGATCGTGCTGCGCGCGTGTTTTTCGGTCGAATCCCGGGAGCACCACCTCGATGTCGTGCTCCCGGTGCCGATCGAGGGCGGGTACGGGATCGAGCGGCATCCAGCTGCCGTCCACGCGAACCGTGTCATAGCCTAGCTTTTGCAGTCGCTGGAACAGGTCTCGGTAGATCCCTTTGCGGCCGTAAACGAGAGGAGCGAGAACGCGGGCCTCACCGACCTTCAGCGCCTTCTCGACGATGGCCAGGATCTGGTCGAAGTGAAGGGAGGTCAGCTCCCGGCCGCAGTCCGGGCAGTGCTGGCGCCCGAGCTTCGAATAGACCAGTCGGATGAAGTGGTAGATCTCCGTGATGGTGGCCACGGTGGATCGTCGGGTGAGCTGGCTCGTACGCTGCTCGATGGCGACCGTCGGCGGCAGTCCCAGGATCTGGTCCACGTTCGGCTTTTCGAGGATCTTGAAGTACTGGCGCACGTAGGTCGAGAGGCATTCCAGGTAGCGCCGCTGTCCTTCGGCAAAGAGGACGTCGAAGGCCAGCGTGGACTTGCCCGAGCCGCTCAGGCCGGTGAGCACGACCATCTGATCCCGCGGCAGGCGGAGCTCGTCGATGTGGAGGTTGTGCTCGTGGGCACCGCGAACGACGATGGCGGGTAAGGGTGTGGTATCCTGGGTTGTGCTCTCCTCACCTCGGCCTTCTCCCTGAAGGGGGGAATACTCTTCCAATGGTCTGTGATTTTCGCCGTGCTGTACCAGGCGCTGCTTCAAGAACCTGCCAGT
>CALBZH010000455.1 GCA_937889795.1 uncultured Syntrophobacteraceae bacterium
CGACCACCGAGATCTACACTCTTTCCCTACACGACGCTCTTCCGATCTTGTAGGTGACATTGCCGCTGTCGTAAACGCGCTCGTACCAGTTCGAGCCGCAACGGTACAAGGTGATCCCTCCGATGACGATGGTTTCAGGCGTGCAGCCCAAAGAGCCCCACTGGGACGCGCTCACGATTGCTCCAATCGCCAGGGCACCGGCGGCAATACCCGCTCCGACGGCAGCCCGCCTGCGCCACCTGCGCCAATCGTCGTAGCGCCGCTCCCATCGGTCTTCACGATAGTAGCCATGACCAGGGCGGTGTACCGCTCCGGGGCGACCCGGTCGACCGGGACGATCCCACGCCGGCGGGCGACCTCCCCATCCGGGTCTTCCCGGGCGGTCGGGTCTGATGGCACTCCCTGGCCTTGTGGGCTTGATCCCCATGCCGGGCCGTGAAACGAAGTTCCCCCCCGATGCCGGGCCACGGCGGTTGAATCCCCCGGACATGCCGCTCAGCTTGGCGCCCCCTCTTCCGCCCCCTCTACCCCTGCCGCGCTGGGCAAGGGCAAAGTCGCTGAGGATCGTCACGACGGCAAAGAGGGCAAGGGTTTGAACGGCAAACGCTTTGAGCAGAGGACGTGAGATCATCGCTTGCCTCCTTTCTTGCCCGAAGCTTTGGAAGTGGGCTTCGCTCCTTCAAGCTCTTTTTCGACTTCTGTCAGGAACCGGACTCGCTCGGCTCCGGGGGGAGGCGTGAAGGCGAAGACGGAATCGGATACGTCAGGCTTGAGGTTCCATTCCAGGAATTGCCCCCGGAATTGGGGCTCTCCCGGCTCGTCCTTGTAGAGGAGCACAATGCGCTGCGGGAGAGGCCGATCCCCCTGGGCAATCCACAACTGGAAGTCGACGGTCTCGGTGCGGGCCGCAATGTGGTCGCATGGCAGGCCCATCAGGAAGTCGGTCTCGACATAGTCCGCGGATTCCACGCCCTCGAGCATGTCGGAGCCGACACTGCTCACGAACAGCAGGGCCAGGGGGATCTCCAGCTCCAGGTCGCTGACCATGTACGGAATGGCTTCCTGCACGGTACCGGGTTTGGACGTTGCCGCGTAGACCTTCGCACCGGCCCCCATGGCAACGATCTCTTTGCCGTCAAACAGGATGAATCCTTTTTCCCCGCTGCTCTTCTGTCCTTCGACCCGAAAGCGGTCCGGACGCCTGAGCGTGTAGGTCACGAGGTCACCGAACTCGACCTTTTGTCCGGACTCCTGAACCACATCATAGCCGGCGCGCACCTTTACGCTTAAAGCGGGCGTCGCGGCCAGGAAATCGCCCATGCGCTTGAGAATCGCCCTTGCATCGGAAGCGGCCGACTGTTTGACCTCCCCTTCGGTCTGGGCGAACGCCGGAGCTGTCAGCACTCCGGCAACCATGAGGAGCAAAAGAGCCCCCCGTCTCCAGTTCGTCATCCTCGGACTCCTTTTCTGCTAGTGGTGGCAGGTACGCTCTGTTTCTAGCCATGGGACATTTCGAACAGACCAGATCGGCATTCGCACCCGGTCTATTGTTGATGCCGTCCTTGACATAAGGGGCAAGGTTGGCCGTGCCGAAAAGGCGTTCGTGGTTGGTTTCGGTTTCCGTGAAAAGCAATGCCGGCTCATGCCCGCAAGGCCATCAATCTGTTTGAGCTACGGACGGGGCCCCTCGTCGGACCAGGACCAGGTATTGCGGAACCAGAGGTGAGGGAGTATGTGGACCTCGGCATCTTCAGGTCCCCGATTGGCCGCGGTGACCCGGATGAGGATGTCTTCCGGCGCGGCCAGGGCATATTCCACGAACACGTCGAAATAGCGGTCCTCATCGAAGACACCGGTGTCGACAAGCTCGTACTCCATCTCGTGCCGGCTGCGGCTGCGGTTGGTCTCCACAAGATCCGCATACGGGTAGGCCGCCTGGGGATACTTGTAGAGGTATTTCATGTAGGAGTGGCTCGGGGTACTGTCCAAATAGAAGTAGTACTCCTTGACATCCTCACCGTGGTTGCCCTCGGCATTGGTGAGGCCGAAGAGCCGCTCCTTGATGATGGGGTCCCGACCATTCCAGATGGCCAGGGCAAAACACAAGCGCTGTTTGTCGTCGCAGACGCCGCCCAGCCCGTCTTCTCCCCAGCGGTAGGCACGGGAGCGGGCCTGGTCATGCGTGAAATAACTCCAGGCATCACCCGTGTCACTGTAGTCCTCGCGCACGGTGCCCCACTGGCGCTCACTCAGGTAGGGCCCCCACTTCTTCCAGGGGGCTTTGCCCTCGCGGGCTTCCCTCAGGCGTTTGATCTCTGCAATTTCTGATGCCATCATTCCCTCCAGCCTTTGGAGCTCAATATCGGTGAGTGTTCATCGTGCTGAGCGAATTGAGAGAAAGACACGCCCATCGAGTCAGGTGATAGCTATTGTCTCGACCAGTAGGGGCTTTGCATGTTCCATTCGATGGGGAGATGTTCGTGCGGAAAGTCTACCACAAAAGGTATCGGCACCAAACCGTCTATCTGGAGCCGCACATGCCACTTTGCGCAGCAAAGCAGGCAGATTCCCGTTGGATCAGAGGTTGAAGGGTTTCGATGGCTTGCCGCAAGATGAATTCTGGAAAGAAATGCCATCGAGTTCTAGGATCCAGGCTCGGCAAGCTCTGTGAGCGCTTCGAAACTGACAAAGACCTGGTGGCCATCGCATCCGGCCATGGTCCTGATCACCGTCTGCATCGTCCAGTTCATGACGCCGTTCATGCTC
>CALBZH010000456.1 GCA_937889795.1 uncultured Syntrophobacteraceae bacterium
CATCATGGGTGGAAGCGGGTGCGGAAAGAGCACCCTGTTGCGGCACCTGATCGGGGTCATCCGTCCGGACTCCGGCAGGATCTTCGTGAACGGCCGGGATATCACCCGCTTTGACGAGAGAGACATGGAAGGCTACCGCAAGCGGTTCGGCATGCTCTTTCAGGGGGGCGCTCTGCTCAACTCGCTCACGGTTCACGACAACATCGCCCTGCCCTTGCGGGAGCACACGGCGCTCGATGAAAAGATCATCGACCTCATGGTCAAGATGAAGCTCGAGCTGGTGGGGCTTCGTGACTTCGAGCGCTTGAAGCCCTCCCAGCTGAGCGGGGGCATGCAGAAGCGGGTGGCGCTGGCGCGCGCCGTGGCTCTGGATCCGGAGATCGTCTTCTATGACGAGCCCAACTCGGGGCTCGATCCCGTCGTGAGCGGTGTCATCGACCAGTTGATCATGGATTTGACCGCACGCATGCGGATCACCTCGGTGGTGGTCACCCACCACGTGGAGAGTGCCTTCAAGATCGCTCACCAGATCGTGGTCCTCTACCGGGGGAAAGTCGTTGCGATAGGGCCTCCCGAGGCCATCCGCGATTCCGAGGATGCCCTGGTGCAGCAGTTCATCCATGGACGGGCTGACGGTCCGATCCCGCTGCGTCAGTCGAGCCGCGACTACCTGGAAGATTTGCTCGACATGGAATAGGGGCAGGGAGCGGTTGTCAGCCATTGTGCCATGGGCATTACGCGTTGAGGGTTTGGAAAAGGATCTATGGAAGTCTTTCGTACGGAAATCAAAGTCGGATTGTTGATGCTGATCGCCGCGGTGCTGCTCGGAGCCGGAATCATCATTGCCAGCGACGTCAAGACGATGTTCGATCACCGTCGCGCCATCACCCTGAGCTTTCCTTACGCGGACGGGATCACCAAGGGCTCTCCCGTCTGGTACGCCGGGCTGGAAGTGGGGGAGGTCACGGACATTCGCATCGCCGAAAACGCTGCGGACCGCATCGCCGTCACGGTGAAGGTGGACCCGAAAGCCCGAGTGCGCAAGGATTCCCGCGTTGAAATCCGGAGCCTGGGCATGATGGGGGCCAAATATGTTGAGATCTCGCCAGGCTCCGCCGAAGGTGCCGACCTCAACCCTGGAGAAATCCTGGAAGGGCAAGCCCCGGCCTCCCTGTCTCAGATCCTGGAAACCGGGCAGCAGGTTGCCAGCCGCCTGGTCAGCCTCATTCAGGAAACCCAAGGGCTCGTTCACGAAGTGCGCTCGGAATCCTCCCTCAAAGAGGCGATTCAAAACAGCAATGCGCTCCTCGTGGAATTTCGGGAGGTGGGCCGCGATCTCAAACCGGTGATCGAAAAAGTCAGCGCCTTCGCGGATTCTCTCCAGAGCGCGGGAAGTAGCCTGAAGCAGACCACCGATGAGGGAGGCAGAGAGCTGACCGCCTTTCTCAAGGACTTGCGGCAAACGAATCGTGACCTCCAGAAGAAGATCGACGGCATCGAATCGCAGCTCAACAAGGCCCTCGTGCAGGCGGAAAAAGGCTTCTCGGAGGCCGGGGGCCTGGCCAAGGATGCCCGGTCGGTTGTTTCGTCGAACGAACAGGATCTGGCAGCCCTCGTCAAGTATCTCAAGGAAACCTCCCGCCACCTGGAAGCGCTCAGCGTCGATCTGCGAGCCCACCCCTACAAGGTGATCTGGAAGAAAGACGGAACGTATGACCAAACCGTGCCGAACGGAACCGACCAGTGGCGGGAAAAACAGAGGATCGGTCCCCATGGGAAAGAATAGACCCGGTGGCCTAGAGATGGGCTGATGTGCAAATGGGAGGGAAGTCTTAGAGAAAATGTGTTATGCGTCAAGGGCGTGGCACGGCTCAGACTTCTGGAGTCTGTATGTGAGCTTCAGGTTCGGGACGGAAGGCATCGGCTCTCATCCGTCCCCATGGGGCCGCTTCGATCCGTGCTCATCCGAGTCAGGAGCCGGTCTGGTTGTCACCGTGAGGACCCCTCCCCTGTCCAACAAGGAGCATCCATGAAAAGGCTTGCCATTGCCGTCACCGTACTCTGCCTGGTTTTTGTCCATGCGCTGTCGATCGGCCAATGTGCCGAGATCACCTCCACCGACGTCGCCACCAAGCCGGACGTGTTCATGAAGGTCACTCAGGAGCCCAATCCGTTGCTTCTCGGGCACTGGGGCTGCACCCACACGACCCTCACCAAGTCGGGTGACAAGACCCAGGAGCCCGTCGAATACTGGCTTCTCAAGGTCGATGGGAAGTACGCCCTGTACTTCTTTCGGCGTAAGCCGAGCAAGGAGAAGGTGTACCGCGGCTGGCGCGACTGGTACCTTCGAGGCTACGAAATCTCGGCCCCTCCCCTGATCAGCATCTACGTCAAGGAAAACGACGTGTATTACCAGTGGAAAAACGACGCTCCGACCAAAATGACCCGCATCGAATAGCCTCGGAGACGGTCCGAATGACGTTGACGGTTCGAACGGCATCAAAGGCCGATCTTCCTGATGTGCTGCGACTGTATGCTCAGCCCGGGTTCGACGACGGGGAAGTTCTGCCCCTTGACCGGGCGGAGGCGATCTTCGATCGCATGCAATCTTACCCGGACTATCGGCTGTTCGTGGCCGAGCTGGAAGGCCGTGTTGTCGGGACCTTTGCGCTGCTCATCATGGACAACCTTGGCCATCTGGGCACTCCTTCGGCCATCCTCGAGGATGTCGTGGTCGACCCGACCCTTCATGGCAGGGGAATCGGCCGGGAGCTGGTCCATTACGCCCTAACGGAGTGCCGCGCCAAGGGGTGCTACAAGCTGTCGCTGTCGTCGAACCTCAAGCGGTCGCAGGCGCATGCCTTCTACGAAAGAATCGGACTCGAAAAGCACGGCTACAGTTTTCAGGCTCGTCTCGATGGGGCGCGAGAGGACTCGGTCGACTGAGCTTGCAGGCGAATCCCCTGATTCCCTGTCGAGTGAAAGCGAGCGTCTGATC
>CALBZH010000457.1 GCA_937889795.1 uncultured Syntrophobacteraceae bacterium
CCATGCCGATGAGCAGCGCCACGGTCTTCAAGAACCCGCGAAGCCAGTGGGCCAGACCCGCCGTAACCGTCACCAGCAGGAGACTCAACACAAAGACCATCCCGCTGCCGTGAGGCTCAGCCGGACTCACCCCGATCAGCGACCGGAGAAGATGCGGCAGCAGAGTGAAGGCGATGAGCATGAGGATAACGCCGACCACGTTCGGAGTGGCCCAGGCGATGGCGCGCTCCAGCTTCCGTGAGGCCACGAGGAGGACGAGCAGGACGCTTCCCGCGATCGTTCCTCCTTGAATCGTCTGGATCCCGTAAGGGGCAAGGGTCACGAAGGTCAAGAGGAGCGCCGTGGACGGCCCATCCAGGATGGGATATCGGTGCCCCCACAGACACTGGCAGAGCGTCTGCAGCCCGGAAGTCAACAGCACAAGCTGAAAGAAGCGAATCGCTCCGGAGACATCCGTCTGCAGGGCCTGGCAGCTCAGGTTCGACACGACGATGAGGGCCGGAAACATGATGACGGCCCACTGGAAGCCGTAGAGCACACCCAGGCGGATCGGAGGATGATCATCGATGTCGTAAAGGTAACGCTGCTCCGCCATGGCTCCCGTCACGAAAGGTTGAGCGGACGAGCCAGGGGAAGCCCGTCCGCGATCTGTCAGTGCTGGATTTCAAACAGTGAGCTGATGGAGTCTTCGTTGTGGATGCTCCGGATGGCTGCGGAAAAAAGTCGGCAGGATGGCAGGCACTTGATCTTCTTGCATTGGGCCGCCTGGGGCCGCAACGGCAGGGTATCCGTCACGACCAGGCTTTTCAGCGGGCTATTCTCGATCCGCTCAACGGCGGGGCCCGACAAGACAGCATGCGTCACACAGGCGTGAACCGCCCGAGCCCCTTTGTCAAGCAGCGTGCGCGTGGCCTCGACCAGAGTCCCGGCCGTATCGACCATGTCGTCCAGCACCACGGCGGTCTTCCCCTCCACTTCGCCGATGATGTTGAGGGCTTCGGCCTCGTTGACGTCTGAACGACGTTTGTCGATGAGGGCCAGGCTCGCCTGCAGCCGCCTGGCATAGGCGCGTGCCCGAGGCACGCCGCCCGCATCCGGGGAGACGATCACCAAGCCGTGATTCAAATGCTCCTTGATGTAGGGAAGCAGAATGGGCGACCCGTACAGGTTGTCCACCGGGATGTCGAAGAAGCCCTGGATCTGACCCGCGTGAAGATCCATCGTAAGGACTCTTTCCGCTCCCACCCGGGCGATCATGTCCGCAACCAGCCGTGCAGTGATTGGAACGCGCGGTTTATTCTTCCTGTCCTGCCTCGCATAACTGTAATACGGGATCACTGCGGTGACGCGGCGGGCGGAAGCGCGCTTACAGGCATCGATCATGAGGAGCAGCTCCATCAAGTGCTGATTCACCGGATGAGCACCGGACTGCACGATGAAGACGTCCACCCCTCTTACGTTTTCACTGATTTCGACCCGAATCTCCCCATCACTGAACGTGCTCACCAGCGCGCGTCCCAACGAGACCTCCAGGGAATTGCAGATCTGTTGAGCCAGCTCGGGATTGCTGTTACCCGAAAAGACCTTTAACCCGTGCGTCGACATGGAGCCTGAACCTCTCCGTCATCTAGATTGAAATCATTATAAAAATAGACTCTTACAGGATGCCTCGGGGCGCTACCTAAATAGTATACGCCATCCCGATTGGCAACCTTTTTCAACACCGCTAAATCGCGTCCAAGTCCTCCTCGAAGAACGTGTACGCCTCGTTGCCCGGCCAGTATAGAAAACGATGACAATGAGGGCAGTTCATGATGGATTCGTCCTTCATGAGCTCGATGTACTTCTGCGGGGGGATATTCAGATGACACACCTGGCAGACTCCTCCCTCGCAAGCGGCCACGGCGATTCCGGCCTGTCGCAGCAGCAGGTAATCGCACCGCTTCAGAAGAGCCGGATCGACTTGCTCTCGGACTTTCTCAGCGATCCCATCCAGACGGTCCAGCCTCTCCTTGATGCGCTCACTTTCCGCAAGAAGCTGCCTTTTCTCCGCCTCGATCCGCTCCTTGTGACCGCTCAGCTCCTTCTCTTCCACCTTCACCTGTTTACCGAGAAGATCGATCTTCTCCATGTATTCAAGGGCCTCATCTTCCTTGCCTCCAATTTCCTTCTTGATGTCTTCGATCTCCTTAAGAATGGCCTGATATTCCTTGTTGGTCTTGACTTCGTTCATGCGGGTCTTGCTTCGGGCAATCTTGGTCTCGTGGTCGGCAATCCCCTGTTCGAGCGCCCGGTGCATTTTGCGTGCGTGATCCAGCTCAGCCTTCTTGGCAAGGAACGCCTCTTCAAATCGTTCATATTCCTTCTCTAAGTCTGCGATCCGCTTCGGCGTTGCCTCAAATCCGCGGATCAGCTCCCGTCTCCTGTCCTCCAACAGCTGTAGCTCCACCAAGTGTTTGAGCTGTTCAAGCAATTCCTGCCTCCTTCAGATGCCGGATACTCCGCCCGACTGCGACGGTCGATCCGCAGGCCAATCTCAATCGACTCAATCGACTAAACGTACCAAAAGGGGTCGCTTTCTTCCGTGGATTCCCACACATCCAACCTCACGTCTCGCTCACGAGACCGCTTCATAAGATATTCCGCAAGAGGGTGGATGATGATGTGCTCGGAAGCGAAGTGCCCCACATCAATCAGAGCGAGTCCCTCCTCCACCGCGCGTTGCCCTTCGTGATACTTGATGTCACCGGTCACATACGCATCCACGCCGGCGGCCAGAGCAGCATCAAGCAAGCTGCCGCCGCTTCCCGTACACACGGCGACCCGCTGGATCGATCGCTCGGGGCTTCCCACCACTCTCACCTTTGCCCCTCCCAGCGTGAGCTCGAGACTCCTGGCCAACCCGGCCAATCGCTCGGCTTGCGGCAGACTCCCCACACGCCCAATGCCGAGCGAAGTCCCCTCCCC
>CALBZH010000458.1 GCA_937889795.1 uncultured Syntrophobacteraceae bacterium
CGACCGAGTCTGCCGTAAGGACGGCGAACCAAGTCGATTCGTCCTTTGAATCCGTCAGGCGCCGCTCGTACTCGACCGATTCGAGCCCCTGGGACTGAAGCTTCAGGAGATTATAGTCGAACCGCACCTTGAGGAGTCCAGGGGACGCGGCGAGAGTCAACCCCGCAAGGACCAGCAGCATCGATCGGGGGCGATCCGAAAACCATTGAAAGACGGGCAGGGACACGACTCGAGGCGGTGTTGTCGGGAAATACCCTTTCCGCCCAGCAAGCAACAACATGGCGGGAAGCACCGCCATCATGGCGATCAGACACAGGATAATCCCCGTTCCACCGATGAGTCCCAGCTCGGCCAGCCCTTTGAAATCCGACCCGAGAACAGAATAGAACGTACACACGGTGCACGTGACCCCCAGGACGATTCCCGGGCCGGTGTGGTAAATCGCGGCGCGCACCGCCTCCTCCACACTGCATCCCGTGTGGGTCCCCTCGAGAAAGCGCATCACGATGTGAACGCCATAATCCACACCAATGCCCACAAGCACGAGGGCGAAGACCACCGACAGCAAGTTCAGCTCCCCCACGGTGACCGCCGCAAATCCGAACGTCCAGGCGATAGAAACCCCAAGCGTCACCATGATGAGGAGGGGTCTCAGCCAGCCGTGCAGCACGAGGACGAACAGCACCGCGACCAGAAGCGTATCCACCACGGAAGCTCGCGCCATGTCGTTATTGGTGGTCTGCATCTCGTCCGCCTGGAGAGCGGGCCGACCCGTGATTCCTGCCCGCACCAGGGGAAGCTCCTGTCGCACGGCGGCAAGCTCGCTTCGAATGAGCTTCAGCGGCTCATCGACGATTTCGAGCGTGCTGAAATCCTTGGCCGGCAAGATCTTCATGACGAGGTATTTTCCACCGCCTGCCTCCAGGAAAGACCCGACCATGCCATTGAGATCGATGACCGTGCCATCCTCGACCTTCCCATCCAAAGCACCCCGAATGGTTGCGGTGAAGCGCGCGAGCCACTCCAGCCCGCGAAGGGCCATCGCGTCGTCGAGATCGACGAGCGCCCGCTGTCCCTCCCTGAAGAGGCGGCTCACCTGGAGCATGAGATTGGAGAGGGTGCGGTCGGTTAGCCAGGCATCGATGAAGGGACTCAGTGCGGACAAGATCCGGCTCAGCTCCGCAAGCTCCTCCGGGGATGCCATCTGGAGCGCGGCGTCCCCCAGGTCATCCGGTGTCACGCGGTAGAAGATCTCTTGCAGAAGGTTCCGATGTCCACGGAGCCTTTCCGCAAGCTTCTCCACAAACGTTTCCGCCTGCCGCCTTCCCTCCTCGCTCCCTCCCGTTTCCACGACCACGTACAAGTACTCCTGGTCGCCGAAATTGCGCAGAATCTCCAGGTGGGCCTTTTGATAGGGCAGGTCGGGGGATACCAGGCGGTCCTGGTCACCCGTCATCCGCAAATGCATCCAGGCGTACACGGACGATGCGACGGTCAAGGCAAGGGCCACGCCCAGGATGGCGCGGGGATAGGTCGAAACAGCTCTCCAAACGGCGCTCAGAACGCCTTCCTGCAATCGATGGTGTAAGCTCTTCATGCGCTGCGGGCTGTACGTAGGGCCAGATTTTTGGTCGTCGTCCAGGCGGAGCCGGGGAAACGGTGAGCGTCTTTGAGAACGGCTTCGAAGGATTCGAGGAAGTAGTCCACATCGGCCTGGTCGATGACCAGCGGAGGCATGATGCGTATGGTGTCGAGCCCGTGCCCGGCAACCTGGGTGAGGATGGAATACTTCTCCATCAAGGGCATCGTGATCATCTGGCAGAAGATGTCGGAATTCATGGAGTGCAGGAGCTTCCAGCCGGTCTTGAGCGTGAGAGACCGGGGCTCCCCGAACTGCACCCCGAGCATGAGACCCTTGCCCCGGATTTCGTGGAGCATTTCATAACGGTCGGCGAGGTCGTGCAGACCCGAAACGAGCGCCCGTCCCATCTTCTCGGCGTTTGAGGCGAGCTTTTCCTCCTGCAGCACGTGCAGCGTCGCCAGCCCGGCGGCCATGGCCAGGTCGTTCTGGCCGAAGGTGTTGGAGTGGGCGAAGCAGCGCTCCATGCTGTCAAATACGGCGGAATGGATCCACCGCTTGCAGAGGACCGCCCCGACCGGAATGAACCCACCAGAAAGGGCCTTGGACACCACCAGGATGTCCGGGACGACTCCCCAGTGCTCCATGGCGAACATCTTTCCCGTCCGCCCGAAGCCCGTCTGGACTTCATCGGCGATCAAGCAGGTGCCGTACGCGTCGCAGATTCTCCGCACGCCGGCGAAATAGTCGTCATCTGGAACGAAGGCCCCCTTCCCCTGGATGGGCTCGACGATGAAGGCGGCCACGTCGCGACCCGAGAGCGCCCCATCGAGCGACTCCAGGTCGTTAAAAGGAACGGCCGTGCATCCCTGGAGCAGCGGCTCGTTGCGCTCACGGAACTCCTCGTTCCCGTTGACCGAAAGCGCGCCCAGCGTGAGTCCGTGGAAGGCCTTGGCACAATAGACGACCTTCGTGCGCCGCGTGGCCTGCCGGGCGAATTTCAAGGCCCCTTCGACCCCTTCGGTCCCGGAGTTGGTGAAAAACACCGCATCCAGGTCACCCGGAGCGATTTGGGCAAGCGCCTCGGCAAGGAGTCCCGACAGGCACCCCACATCCATCTGCACCAGGTTGGCCGAATCGCTGTCGATGACTTCATGAAGCACCTGCTTCACCAACGGGTGGTTGCGTCCGATGTTGAACACGCCGAATCCCGACAGAAAGTCGAGAACCCGCCTCCCGCTGTCGTCGATGAGATAAGCACCCCTGGCGCTGGTGTAATTGCGCTGATACCCGATGACCTCGAGCACTCGTACCAGTTGGGGATTCACATACCGGGAATGAAGACCATAGGTTTCGGCGAGTCGGCTCTTGATGAGTGACACTACGTCCATCGAATTCACCACTCTGGGTTCGTAAAGAGATCGAGAAGGGCGAGACTCGCCTGCGATAGCCCGAAGGTAGCGTCCGCGATTGACAAAATCCCTTCCAGATGTTGCCCAAGAACATACTCCAATTGCAAAGGGGTTTCAAAAGAAAAGACGAATAGACGTAAGGCCGTCATGGATGGCCCACGATGGATGAAAAGAATTCGTCAAGCTTCCGAAAGGGAATTCCGATACGCATTCCAATTCTATTTCCGACGACCCTCCTCGTGACGCTCCTCCACGCCCTCGCCTCTCACCGCGACCGTCATCAAGAGCAGGGTTATTGAATGCCGGTCCACATGAAGCCGAAGTGTCTTCATGTGACAGCTGCTTCCGTGGAACGTCAACAGGCTCAAGCCTTTTGTCGTACATGTCTCGAGGCTCCTGCAATGAATCTCCTGTTCATCTTCCTCCACATCGGAAGACCCCATTTACGACCCTTGCAGAAATCGTGGCCCTTGAAGCGGTAATCGTGATTGCCGCTCCACGGGGGGCGGCGAGCGAACGTGCGAGAAATGGACATGAGGCAAGACAGATTCTCCCCAAGAAGACCGATCCCCTGCCTGGTATTCCTGTTGCCCGCTATCGTTGCCTTCCTGATCGCGGCTCCGAGCCCGCGAATCCATGCGGCGACCACGTCCGGGAACATTTCCGTAGATGAGACCTGGAGCGGCGCTTTGGAGATCACCGGAAACGTCACGGTCGATGACGGCATCACTCTGACCATTCACGCCGGCACGGTAATTCGGTTCGTTGACAACACCGGCCTGATCGTCAACGGCAGGTTAGAGGTGCTCGGCACTGTCGAGCAGCCCGTCACATTCACCTCCGCCTCGGCAGAGCCGACCCCGGGCAGTTGGACTGGGATTTACATCACGCCCTACACCACGAGCCTGCCCGGACCCGTCCGGCATGCTGTGGTCACCCACGCGTCCACCGGGATTTGGTGCGCGAGACGCGGGGCGAGCATCGAGGATTCCAGCATCTCGCAATGCATCCAGGGGATCCTGTTGGCAGCGTCGGCAGGCGTCAAACGATGCACGATCACCGAATGCCGCGAGTATGGGATCCTTTTCGAGGAGCCTGGCGACTTTGTCCTTGAAATCGTCGACAACCACATTGCACGCTGCGGAACGGGCATTTCCGTTTGCGGAATGTATTGTTACGGCGACATCACCATTCGAAGCAACATTGTGCGGGAGAGTACCGAGGCTGGCATCCGCGTCACCTATGCCTTCAAAGCCGATATCCTGTTCAACACGGTTGTCAACAACACCTATGGATTGGTCCTCAATTGGATCAGGGAAGCCTTCACCGTTTCATCCAATATCCTGGCGTTCAACGGCTGCGGCATTCGCCTGTATGATACCTTTGGCCCGCGCATTCTCTGCTACAATGCTTACTGGAGCAACCATACCGATACCGTGGGGCTCAGTGCCGGAGAATCGGACGTCATCATCGACCCGCGCTTTGTCGGAGCCCTCGATTTCCGTCTCCAACCCGATTCGCCCTGCATCGACGCAGGCGACCCTGCGATCCAGGACCCCGATTCCACCCGCTCCGACATGGGGGCCTATGGCGCCGGAGGCAACCCTCCCCCTGAAACCGGCAACGCTCCCCCATACCCCCCGGTCAATGTCCTTCCTGCAGCGGACGCCGTTGTCTCGCCCCCGGCCGTGCCCCTCACGGTGAGCTCCTTTGCCGATCCCGACCCACAAGACGTCCACACGTCTTCCAGGTGGCTGGTATGGCAAAACGGCGACCCCGTCGGATTGCCGGTTTACGACAGTGGAGAGACTTCAAAAGCTCTCTCCAGCATTTCTGTCCCGCTTTCCCTGTTGCAGGCGGACACCATCTACCATTGGCAAGCTCGCTTCCAGGACAGCCATGGGGGGTGGTCGAGCTTCTCGCTTGCCACGTCCTTCGTAACTCCCAAGGACTCTGACCCGCCTGAAACCTTGATTCGTTACGGTCCGGACGAGGGGAGCTTCATCGGCACCAGAAGCCCTTATTTTTCCTGGGAAGGCAGTGACTTCTACGGAGAAGATCTAAGCTTCTCCTACGCGATGGACTCCATGGAGAGCTGGTCTTCGTTCGAGCCTTCTTCCTACAAGATTCTCAACGGACTCACCGATGGACCTCACTTCTTCACCGTCAGAGCCAAAGACGCCAGTGGAAACATCGATCCTACACCCGCTGTCAGGCATTTCATCGTCGACACCGTGCCACCTTATCTCAGCAACATAAGCGTTTCCCAAATCACGAGCCATAGTGCGCTCGTGACCTGGAGCACCGACGAGCCTGCCTCATCTCAAGTATCGTATGGCTACTCGATGACTTCCGAGAGCACAACTCCCGTGGACACAAACGCGGTTACCGCCCACTCCGTTACGCTCGAGTACCTCAGGGCCGACACAACGGTCCATTTCTCAGTCCGGTCCCAAGACCGGGCTGGCAACCCGCGCACCTCCGAAGAGATGACCTTCAGAACAACGCCGGTGAAGGAGGTGTCCCCACCGGAAACCACCCTCGTTCGAGGGCCCCAGGAAGACTCCCTCGGCAACCCTCGTGAAGTAACCTTCGCCTGGACCGGGAGCGACGACTGCACCCCCACCGCGAATCTCCTCTACGCATTCCGCCTGGACTACGATACCTGGTCGTCCTTCGCCGCAGCCACTTCCTGGACCGCTTACAGCCTCACGGACGGTTGGCACACCTTTGCGGTGAAAGCGAGAGACCAATCGGGTAAAGAGGATCCAACGCCAGCAGTCAGGAGCTTCCAAGTCGATGCGATTCCTCCGTCTCCCGCCTCCGACTTCCGGTCGTCGGTGACACAGACAGGTGCGGACCTTCAATGGGTGGCGTCCCCCTCCCCGGACACTCAGGCCTACCGGTTGTTTTGGGACAAAGGGCTGGGAGTCCTCGATTACGTGACGCCCTATGCAACGATCCCCCACCCGGGAAGTACGCTGAGCCTTGTCCTTCCGAACCGTGGGACGTACCGGTTCGCTCTGCGCGCCGTGGATCGTGTTGGAAACGAAGAAAAGAACACGCACCTGGTGACAACGGTCGCCCTCACACGCCCCAACGCTCCGACGTTGAAACCCGTAACCAGCCCAACCCTCACTCCCGTTCAAGTCCTCTCGGGCACCAAGGATGCTCAAACCTCGCTCTCCATCAATGGGATCGAAGTGACTCCCCTGAACGAGGCGACGGAATGGTCGTACGAAGCCTCCCTTGCGGTGGGCTTGAACCGTTTTGAGATTGCGTGCCGCAGCACGACGGGAGAGCCGAGCTCGCCGGTTGTCGCTTCAATCGAATACGACGCCCTGCCCTTCCCGGTCACCACCCTAGATCGGAAGAGCACAC
>CALBZH010000459.1 GCA_937889795.1 uncultured Syntrophobacteraceae bacterium
CACCGAGATCTACACTCTTTCCCTACACGACGCTCTTCCGATCTGAATGGCCTGGCCACTGACCTGGGTCGTGATCGTGGGGACGCTGCCCGGGGTCTTCATCGGCTACTACCTGAGGGTCCTGTATCTTCCGGATCCCCGCTCCTTCAAGTTCTTCGTGGGCCTTGTCCTTCTCTACATCGGCATTCGGCTGCTTTACGAGATGACCGAGCGGTCTCAGCGGGGCAAAAAGGAAATGAAGGCGCTCGAAGAGAAATTCAATCAGCACGCCAGGAAGCTCAAAACCGAGCAGGCAGAGCGCATGAGCGCAGGTCTTCCGGCGGAGGCCGTCGTCCGGACGGTTTCCTGGAGCCTGTTTCGGGTGGAATACGAGTTCTGGGGACAGCGCTTCGCCTTCAGCACGCCGGGGATGTTTGCTTTGGCCTTCGTCGTCGGGATCATCGGAGGGACTTACGGCATCGGGGGCGGGGCCATCATCGCCCCGTTCTGTGTCGCCGTCTTTCATCTTCCCGTATACACGGTCGCCGGAGCCGCCCTGCTCGGCACCTTCCTGACCTCCATCGCCGGGGTGTTCTTCTACAGTGTCATGCCGGTCAAGGGGGGCCTTTCGTGTGCCCCCGACTGGATCCTGGGCTTCCTCTTCGGCGTGGGAGGCTTCGGCGGCATGTACATGGGGGCGAGACTGCAAAAGTACATTCCGCAGAAGTATCTGAAGCTGATTCTTGGTATTATCATTACGTTCCTTGCGGGAAGCTACATCGTTCAGTACTTCAACCGATGACCGGCTAAATTCGGGCAGGCGGGATGGAGCCGTCGGATCAGGACCTGGTCAAAGCGATCGGGGCGGGTGACCACGTGGCGTTCGAGTGTCTGGTTAGACGGTATCAGGGCATCGTCATGAGCTTCGTCTACCGGCATGCGGGAGGAGATCGTCTCATGGCGGAGGATCTCGCCCAGGAGGTCTTTCTGAGGGTCTACCGGGCTTCAGCGGACTTCGAGCCGCGAGGAAGCGTCAAGGCATGGATCCTTACGATCGCTTACAATCTCTGGCTGAATGAGAGGAAGCGGTTTGCCAGGCGCAGGAAGCTTCTGCATGACCTGGCCGAGAGGGATATCGGAGGGGAGATTGGCGACAAGGGCGATCCTCTCGAGGCTTCCGAGCGGGGAAGGGAGCTGATGAGCGCCCTCGATCGCCTGCCTGAAAGGCAGCGGGCTGCTCTTCTCTTGAAGGTGCGAGACAGTCTCTCGTACGCGGAGATCGGTAAGGTGCTTTCCGTATCCGTATCGAGTGTCGAGTCGCTGCTGTTCCGGGCGCGCAGGTCTCTCAGGCAGACGATGGGGAAAAGCCCAAAGGAGTGACGCATGCAGTGTAAGGAGCTTGGAGAAAGCCTTTCGGCCTACCTGGACGGTGAGCTGGACGCCGAGACCTCGGAAAACCTCGCGCGGCACCTTTCCCAGTGTGCGAGCTGCGCGGCGGACTTTGGAAGTCTGAAGGCAATCGACGAGGAGGTCCTGGCGCTGCCAACACTGGACCCCGGATCGGGTTTCGCCCGGCGGGTGGTGGCGAGGGTGGATGCATGGGACTTCTTTGCTGGGGAGCCGATCGGAAAGCAGACGGTCGTTTCCGCCCTTATGGAGCTTCTCGGTGAGCTGCTTGATCTCCTGGGAATGAACAGGGAAACGACGACGGGCAGCCTGGATGAATTTGGGGATTGCCCGCCGCTTTCCATGGGATCGGTGTTCTTCCGCATTATCGGTGAGTCTGGACGAGGGTAGGCATGGATGTACAGGCGTTTCTATTCGGATTCGCGGCGGCCCTGCTAACTCTGACCATTGGCCTTGCCGTGCTGCTTTTCCGGCTGAAGCGAAAGCGGGCCGGCAGACTCGCGATTCGGGGGTATCTGGATCTCATCCCGGACCTCTCGGATGAGCAGCGGGCTCAGGTCCGGAGGATTCGGGAGACGTTCCTTCCCAAGGTACAGGGAATCCGGGAGAGTCTTCGCCTGGAGCGGGGCGAGCTTGCCCGGCTGCTTTTCGAGGAGCCTCCGGATCGAGAACGGATCTTCGAGGCTGCCAGGAAGATCCTCCTGCATCAGTCGGATCTTGAAAACGAAGTGATCGAGCACATCCTGGAGGAGCGCGAGTTTCTCAATCCGGCTCAGAGAAAGAAGTTTCAACAGATCATCCTCGAACAGTTCTCGTCGGGGGGGCTCGGGATTCACGATGTTCGCGGAAGGCAGTAGCCCGGCTCGGCCGGAGCCCAGGCGGTTTTGCCCTTATTTGGAGCGGACTTTGGCTTCTCTTGGAAGAAGAATGTCCGGCATTGTCGGATCACACGCGATTCTCTGGGTTGTTGTGCTCGGGTTGACTCTCGTTGCCTGCACCGAAGGGGAAGTCCCCACCTACGTGGATTTTTCCAACCGGGAGGAAGTCGGCTTCGAGGAGACCCGGGACACGATCACGTATGCCTACGTGCCGCAATATTTCCACCGGGTGTCCTTTGAGCGGCATCACCCGCTTGTCGAGTACCTGAAACGGGAAACCGGGCTTGCGATCCGACAGGTCTTTCCCGACAGCTTCGATGACTATATCAGGATGGCGGGTCAGGGAAAGATCGACATTTCCTTCGCAAACCCCTTCATTTACGCCAAGGTAGCCCAACGTTACGGGGCTCGTGCTTTTGCGCGCATCATCGAGCTCGACGGCAAGGAGGATTTCCGAGGACAGATCATCTGTCGGAGCGACAATCAGGAGATTCAAAGCCTCGAAGATTGCAGGGGGAAACGGTGGGTTGCCGTCGACGCCTCATCGGCGGGGGGCTACCTTTACGCTCTCGGGCACTTCTTTGACCACGGGATCCGAAGGAATGATTTCGCTGAGATTGCCTTCGTGCCCGGTCCAGGAGGTCAGCAAGAAAAGGTGGTCATGGCGGTTTACACGGGGAGGTACGACATCGGGTCCGTGAGGGAAGGGACTCTGGATCTGGTGGCTGACAAGATCGATCTTTCACAGATCAGGGTCCTGGCCCACACGCCGTATTACCCGGGGTGGCTGTATGCGTCTCGGAAGGGTCTTGATTCCAAGGTCCTGCATGCGATCAAGGGCGCCCTTCTCAAGCTCGATTGCACGAGCCCCGAGGTTCGCCCCATTTGTGACGCCGCCCGCTTTTCCGGCATCATTTCCGCGGAAGACCGGGATTTCGACTCCATCAGGCAGCTTGCAGCCAAGGTGGGGATTGACCTCGCCGAGTAGGACCCGGGTGCAATTTGTGACCGTCGCTGATTGCCCTAAGCCAAGGTGTCGGGTGTCTGGTGTCGGGTGTCAGCGAGAGAGGCCAGAAACCGTCCGACTGAAACCTGAACACTGAAACCCGAAACCAACGGTCTCGAATTGCACGCGTAGGACCCTTGCCATGATGTCACGGCTGAGCTTCCGCACCAAAATATCCCTCACCATGATCTGCGCCCTGCTGTTTCTGGGGGTGTCCCTGGCGCTCGTCATCAGTCGAACCGCTTCAAGGGCGCTTGTGGATGAGAGCAAACGGCGGGGGCAGTCGAGCGCCATGTATATTGCCACACGTATTGCCGAGCCCCTCCTGGCGATGGACTATCTTCGCATGAAGGACCTGGTGGACGAGGCCATTCGATCGAGCGACGATATCGTCTTTGTGTTTGTGCTCGGTCAGGTTGGCAAACCCCTGGTCCACAGCTTCTCGGGCGGTTTCCCCGTTGACCTCGCC
>CALBZH010000460.1 GCA_937889795.1 uncultured Syntrophobacteraceae bacterium
TGAGAATGACAAGCTGGAAATGGAACGTCGTTGCTTGGATGGCTCTGCTGGGGGGAATTTCGCTCTGCCTCAATTCGGTCTTGCCCCCTGCCGTCGCAGCTGAGACGCTGCCAAGCCCGCCAGCCAGTGGTTATGCCGGCTCCCAAAGCTGCCGGGAATGCCACGAGCGCTTCTATCAGCTCTGGTCCACGTCGTTCCACGGACTCGCCATGCAACCCTACAGCGACTCTTTGGCGAAAGAGAAGCTCACCCCGCCGAAGGAGGATGTGGTCGTTGGGTCGTTTCGGTACCGAGCCGAGATCGGGGAGGGGCAGGGCTGGGTCCTTGAAATTGGACCCGAGGGGACGAAGCCGTATCGGATGGAGCATGCCCTCGGGGGCAAGAACGTTTTCTACTTTCTGACGCCCATGGAGAAGGGGCGGCTCCAGACCCTTCCGGTCGCTTACGACGTGCATCGGAAAGAGTGGATCGACATGGCGGCGAGCGGTGTCCGACACTTTCCGGGAGATCGGCGTCCTGAGGAGCCGTTCAACTGGAAAGAATGGCCTTACACGTTCAACACCGCCTGCTACGGCTGTCACGTGAGTCAGCTTTCGACGCATTACGATCTTGAGACCGACACCTATCACACCACCTGGGCCGAGCCCGGTATCAACTGCGAAACCTGCCATGGTCCGTCCGCCGAGCACAATGCGATCGCTCGAGCGACGCCCAAAGGGCAGCCGTTGCCCGATAGGAAGATCATCAGCACCAAGACCATGACCACGGCGCAGCGAAACCATTTGTGCGCCTCGTGCCACGCCAAGGCGACGGCTCCCTTGACCTCGTCGTATCGGCCGGGGTCGAATTTCTTTGACCACTTTGACCTGGTCACCCTGGAGCACCCCGACTACTACCCGGACGGCCGCGACCTGGGAGAGAATTACACCTATACGTCCTGGCTCATGAGCCCTTGCGTCAAGTCGGGCAAGCTCGACTGCATGCACTGCCATACCTCGAGCGGCCGCTACCGCTTCAAGAAGGTGGAAGACGCCAACAAGGCCTGCCTTCCCTGCCACGAAGAGCGGGTGAAGAGCGCCGCCGCCCACACGCATCACAAAGAAGGCGGTGTCGGGAATCAGTGCATTTCCTGCCACATGCCCATGACCTCATTCGCCCGCATGAACCGGAGCGACCACTCCATGCTGCCACCGGTTCCGGAGGCTTCGCTGGTGTACCAGTCGCCCAACGCGTGCAACCTGTGCCACGCTGACAAAGACGCGGTCTGGGCTGACAAGCTGGTTCGCGAGTGGCGCTCCCGTGACTACCAGGCTCCACTGCTGCACCGGGCAGGCCTCATCGAAGCGGCGAGAAAGAGGGACTGGCGCAGGCTCGAAGCGATGCTTCAATATATCGCGAGCTCGGAGCGGGACGAGGTCTTTGCCGCATCTCTGATCCGCCTCATTCCGCCATCGACGGACCCTAAAGTCAGCCAGTCGCTTCTCAAGGCAGCCGATGATCCATCGCCCGTCGTCCGGGCGGCGGTTTTGGAATCTTTGGCGACGCACCCATCGCAGCAAAGCATCCAGGCGTTCGTCCAAGGCGTCAGCGACCCGATGCGGCTTGTCCGCATCCGGGCGGCGACGGCGCTCTCGTCGTTTTCAGGCCTGAAGATCGACGGTGAGCCCGGCGAAAGCCTCAAGAAGGCCAGCGAGGAGGCCCTCACATCCCTCATGGCCTGGCAGGATCAGTGGTCCTCCCATTACAACCTGGGCAATTACTATCTCAATCGGGGAGAGCCCAGTCAGGCCGTCGCCTCGTACGATCGCGCGCTGAAGATCGAGCCTCGGGCCGCGACGGTTCTCGTCAACGCATCCGTTGCCCACGCGCGGCTGGGCGACATCGACAGGTCGGAGAAATCGCTCCTGGACGCTCTGAGCATCGCGCCATCCAACGCGGCAGCCCATTTCAACATGGGGCTTCTAAAGGCGGAGCAGAAAGACCCCAAACAGGCCGAAAGCAGCCTCAAGGCCGCGTTGAAGCTCGATCCGCAGATGGCTCAGGCGGCCTATAACCTGTGCATCCTCCTCGCGGGGGACCGGCTGGACGACGCGATCGGGTTCTGCATAGAGGCGAGCAGACTTCGTCCCGAGGATCCCTCGTATGGCTACACGCTGGCCTTCTACCTGAGCCAGAAAGGCGAGACGGCCGAGGCCGTCACGAGGCTCAAGTCCATCGTCGAGACATACCCCGGATACCGGGACGCACAGATGCTCCTCCAAAGGATAACGGGCGGAATCGGGGAGAAGCCGTGAAGCAGTCAGGGAGGCGGAGCTGTGGAGGAGTGTCGCGGTGCCATCTGGAAACCATGGACTTACAACCGCCGGGGAGATCCCAAGTGACTCGAATCGAATCTTACGGAGCCATCGCTCATGATCCCTCAGCAGCTCGAGGGCGTTTCCTGCGCTGGTGCTGGGGCCTTGTCTTGATTGCACTTGCGGCCGGCTGCGCTCACTATCCCGTCAATCAGCCCTTGAAGCAATGGAGCCCGGAGACCGGCTATCGCGGGAGGAATCTCGTCAGTTCGGACAACGACAACGAACTGCTTCTCCTGCTGACCTTTTCGGGGGGGGGCACGCGGGCGGCCGCCTTTTCCTACGGCGTGCTCGAAGCCTTCCGGGACACGAAGGTCAACCTGCATGGCAGGGATCGGCGATTGCTGGATGAAGTAGACTGGATCTCCGGTGTGTCGGGAGGGAGTTTTACCGCCGCGTACTATGGTTTGTTCCGGGACAGGATCTTCCAAGATTTTGAAGCCAAATTCCTGAAGAAGAACGTCCAGGGGGAGCTCACCCGCTCCATGCTCTTCAATCCCATCAACTGGGTGAAGCTCTTTTCCGCTTACTACGATCGCAGTGATCTGGCGGCCGACTACTACAACAAGCATGTCTTCGAGGGGAAAACGTTTGGGGATCTGCTCGCCCAAAAGGAGCCCATGATCGTCATCAATGCAACGGATATGGTGCATGGCACCCGCATTTCCTTCATCCAGGATGGCTTCGATGCCATCTGCTCCGATCTGACCCCCTTTCCCGTTGCCAGGGCATGCGCCGCCTCCTCGGCGGTGCCGATCGTGCTCAGCCCCATCACCCTTCGCAATTACGCAGGGCATTGCGGCTTCCACATGCCGGAGGCCCTGGCGGAGGCCATGAAGCCTCCGAGGGATGTCACATCCCGCCGGTTCGACCTCGCGAACAACCTGCAGCCATTTCTGGATTCCGAGAAGAAGCCGTACATTCACCTGGTCGATGGCGGCGTGGCCGACAACCTGGGCATTCGCGCTGCCCTGGAGCGCGTCACGCTGATGGGGACCCCCTGGCGAACGTTGAAATACGCCAGAATGGAGAACGTCCATAAGGTCGTTTTCGTCGTGGTGAACGCCGAAACCGCCATCGACGACAAGTGGGACCGTTGGGAAAAGATCCCTCCCTTCGGTGCGATGCTCGATTCCTATTCGTCTATCGCCATTGAGCGTTACAACATGGAGACGGTGGCGCTCCTGCATGAGAGCTTTCCCCGGTGGGCGGACGAGATTCGAAAGGCGCGGTGCGGCCAGGACTCCATTTCCACCGAGCCGGGGAGCTGCGGAGACATCGAGTTCTACCTGGTCCAGGTGCGGTTTGACGCCCTGGATGACGAAGCAGAGCGCGAGGCTCTCAAACGCCTTCCGACTTCGTTTGCCAGATCGGAAGAGCGTCGTGTAGGGAAAGAGTGTAGATCTCGGTGGTC
>CALBZH010000461.1 GCA_937889795.1 uncultured Syntrophobacteraceae bacterium
CTCGAGGAAGCGATGAATCTGCGTGGCCCGTTTTTCCACGTCAAACCGTCGCATGTGGTCCCGATCCTGAGTCGCCGCGCCGATGACGCAGCTGCCGACGCTGCACTGCATGCAGGTGATGCATCCCGCCGAAATGAGCATGGCCGTTCCGAAGGCGACGGCGCTCGCTCCCAAGGCGATGGCTTTCGCCGCATCGACCCCGTCCTTGAGGCCGCCCATAAGCACGATGGGAAGCTTGCCGCGTGCATCGATCTCCTCGAGCCCATCGAGGGCTTCCTGGAGACCGGCAAGGGTCGGAATGCCGACGTGCTCGAGCACTTCGCTCCCGGCGGCCCCTGTCCCGCCCTGCATGCCGTCGAGCTCGATGAAGTCCAGCCCGTCTTTCAGGGCAATCTTGATGTCGTCGCGGATCCGGCCGGCACCCACTTTGATCCCGATGGGCACCCGCCAGCCCGTGGCCTCGCGGAATTCCTCGACTTTCATGATGAGATCGTCGCCGCCCAAAATATCCGGATGGCGCGAGGGGGAGCGCAGGTCCATGCCAGCCGGAATGCCGCGGACAGCAGCAATTTCCTTGGTGAGCTTCTCGGCCATGAGCTGACCGCCGAGTCCCGGCTTGGCGCCTTGGGAGATGTAGATTTCGATGGCATCGGCGCGCTTCATGTCGTGGACGTTCCAGCCGAGCCGGCCCGCGAGGCACTGGGCGATCATTTGCCTGGCCTCGGCGCGCTCGGAGGAGAGCATCCCGCCTTCCCCGCTGTTCTCGGATATGCTGGAAAGCCGCGACGCAATCCCGAGGGCCAGCTTCATCTGAGGGCTCAGAGCCCCGTAGCTCATGGGAGCGATCATGACGGGCATGCTGAGATCGAGCGCCCGCCCGCCGTGATTGTCCCCGATCAGGGTGCGCAGCCTCACTTTTTTCACCATGTCCGCATCGCTCCCGGCCGTGGACAGATCCGCGCGGAAGGCGATGTCGCTGAAATGGGGCAGGTGGCGCGCGGCGCCGTAGCCTCGAATCCGGTAGCGTCCGATGTGCGCCTTGACCTGGATGTCTTCCTGGACCTTTACATTCCAGTAGTCGCTCGCCTTGGGCCCGGAGAAGGTGTGAAACGGGAGCTTGCGCAATCGGGGCTCAGGGGTTCCGTAGCGAAGCGACTTGCCCGTGCTGACGATTTTCTTAAATTCCCCGGAGAAGGGAATGTCGTAGCGATCGAGGAAGGCCAGGACCGCGTCGACATCCGCCGAGGAGGGCTCGACGAGCATGGCGTCGTTTCCGAGAGAATCCACCTGGCCGCCGACAAAGATCTCGCCTCCCATCATGTCCTCGCCGACACGCTCGCCCGAGCTGCCGAGGATGATGATCCGGCCCCCATACATCATGTAGCCGGCCATGAAGTTGGCATTACCGGCGCAGCACAGCGTTCCGCTTTTCATCACCTGGCCGGCCCGGGAGCCCATGTTGCCCTTGATGACGATTTCGCCCCCTCGCAGGCCCACTCCGGCGATAGCCCCCGCGTTCCCACGCACTAAGATGCTGCCGGCGAGCAGGTTGTCCCCCACCCCCCAGCTCACGTTCTTCTCGACTTCAAATTGGGGCCCGTCGCACAGCCCCCCGCAGTAGTAGCCGGCGGAGCCTCGAATCCGGAGCTTGATGGGACTCACGAGGCCGACGCCGATGTAGTGTTTGGCATCGGGATTCACGACCTCGACATTCTGCCGGGTCGAGCCGTAGCCCCGAATCATCTCATTGGCCATTCGCACGGCCGTCGTGGATAGATCGATGGTGATCATGGATCGTTTGCCTCTCTTGAAATCGGTCTCAGTAATAAGACAAATATGTCTTATGCGACTTATTCTGGCTTCGGCTCTACGAAGTCGAGCCGTTGCGAGACCAAAGGCCATACGTGTACGGCGGCGGCTCGCTCGTATCGAGGGCGCGTCCAGGGAAAAGACGATTCAGCGCCACTTCCTCCGAGGCGATGGCGATGAGCGACTCGTCCTCGTATTTGACCATGGGCTTGGCCGCCAGCTTGTCCTTGGCGTAGCCGATGGCGTCCTTGGTGGCCACGAGGTAGGAAAAAGTTCCATCCAGGTCTTCGAGGGATGTCCGGAGAGCGTCTTCCAGACTTGCCCCGCGGCTCATCTCATGGGCCAGGTAGACGGCAATGAGCTCCGTGTCGTTTTCCGTACGGAACTCCATCCCCTTGCGCTCGAGGCGCCGCCGCATGATCCAGTAATTGGTGATCTGGCCGTTGTGGACCGTGGCCACGTCGGCAAAGCCCGTCGCCCAAAACGGGTGAGCCGTCTCCGGGTGGACTCCCGTTTCCGTGGCCAGGCGGGTGTGACCGATTCCGTGGGTTCCATTGAAATGACCAATTTTGTAGCGGCCGCTGAGCTCCTTCGGACGTCCAACGTCCTTAATGATATCCAGGCTCGATCCGACCGAGATCAGCATGCCTGCGCGCTCCATAGCGAAGGAGAACGCCTGGAGATTGTCCGGGCGATCCACGACGGCAGCGTAGGTGCACCCGATGAACTCCTCCTCCAGGAGCGCCACGCCCTGCTCCGCGAGGCCCGCCTTGATTCCTTGGATCGAATCCTCAGCCTTTTGCGTTTCCCGGATCAAAAACCGCAACCGCAGTCGGTTCTCCTCGGGAGCTCGATACAGGGCCCAGCCAGCCGAATCCGGCCCGCGGTGCACACAACCATCCATCATTTCCGTGAGAGCCTCTCCGGTGCTCATGCCGAGACTCGATTGGGTCACATCCTTGATCAGAATTCCCGCAATGCTGCACATGCACGCCTCTCCTTGTGCTGAAATACTCCTCGGTCGACACCGCGGATTCCATTCGGTAGCCAACGGAAGCCAGGGGTGCGCCCCGGTCATCAGGATCCCGCTCCCGTTCAGCCGGTTCACCGTCCCGAAGCCAATGGAAGCAGGCGCCGTTCGAGGCGAATCATGATGCAATTAATGTTCCTGTGGTGAAATTTTTCTAACAAAAGGGGCGGGAAGAGATCGGGATGCGGCGGACCCAGGAGACTGTTCGAGAACACCTTTTTGTCATTTCGAACGGAGCGTAGTTAAGAGAGAAATCTGGTACTTTCATGGTGTTACGATGACCACGATTTCTCGCAATCGCTCGAACTGACAGTTCTCGTACAGCCTCCTAGGCCGTCATCGTGGCTCGTGCGCGGTGTGTCTTCAAGCAGACTGGGCCCTATTCTTCCGAGGTTTGGGGATGAACGATGATGGACAGAAAACGGATCGGCAGGTCGAGGAGCTCCTCGGGCCCATGGGGGGCATCGGCGTCGAAAAAGAGCGAATCGCCTGGGCTGAGCTCATAGGTCTTGTCGCTGTATCGGTAGTCGATCCGGCCTTCGAGCATGTAGATGAATTCCATGCCTTCGTGCTGAAAGACGGGAAAGACTTCGGATTCCCGCGTGAGGGTGATGAGATACGGCTCAACGGAAATGGTCTTCCCCAACGAGTGCCCGAGAAGCTGGTACTGGTGGCCGGCGCGGGTTCCACGACGTTCGATCACGAGTCCTTCCCCCGCTTTCACGAAAGTGGCGTCGCGCTGCTCCTCGAACTTTCTGAAAAAAGCGGTGACCGGAACCTGCAGCGCCGCCGAGAGCGCCCGGAGCGTCGCCAGCGAAGGCGAGGCGATGCCGCGCTCGATCTTTGAGAGCATGCCAGTCGAAAGCCCTGTGAGCTTGGCCAGGTCATTCACGGTGAGGTCCTGCTTTTTACGGAAGGCCCGCACTTCCCGCCCGATGGCGAGCTCCAGCCGGCTGTCGTTCACCATCGCCGTAACTTGGCTTTCCTTCAGCGCTTCCTTGCGTTGGTCCTTCTTCGACGGGGACACTCTAGGAATCATGGCCTTCGCTCGTCTCACGGGTTCAGATCATGCGCGAGATCTTAGACTAGGCCCCACCCCCAGCTGCGTTAGCGCTCAGGGCATGGGCTCGGCACCAATCCGGCCTTTCCTTCTCAGTACCACGGCCGGGAAAACCCCGTCAACCTCCACCGGGCTGCGACTAAGGCACGGAGCAGCAAGAACGTGTCCCCAGGCGTCATGTTGACCATGACGGTGCGGGAAGGAATCTGGACCATCAGTCGCACATTTCTGTTCCCTCAATCCGAACAGACAGGCTCGAATCCACCCTGAGGAGTGCCGTCAACCCTGTCGGCCCCATAACCGGCAATGACATGCAACTATTGTTCATTCTAGTGCATCGTTCAGATCTAAAATACATTTTTGTGCTGTCTATAATATGCGTTGCAGGAACATGTTGAACTTCCATCATGCCGGACTCTTAATCTTTCTCTATAGAAAACCCTTTCCTGCACGATGACCCCGGCCGCCATTGCGCACCGAGCCTGTGGGCATGCTTCTTGATTGACTTCAATGCAACAATTTTAACTCACAGTCACAATTTTGAAGGAGAATGCGATCATGGGGACGACGGTCAATCGAGAAGCGGTCCGCGAGCGGATGAAGCAGGATGGGATTGAATTCATACTGGTCCAATTTGTCGACATTCACGGCTCCGTCAAGGTCAAGCAGGTGCCTGTGCATTGTTTCGACGACGTGGTCGACGATGGAGCGGGCTTTGCGGGTGCGGCCGTGTGGGGTGTCGGGCAGGGACCCCACAGCCATGATCTCATGGCCAGGGCGGACCTGGACACGTATCAACGGCTGCCTTGGAAGCCTAATGTCGCCCTGTTCAGCTCCAACCTGTTTGTCGACACAGAGCCCCACCCCTACTGCCCCCGCGTGAACCTCGTTCGCATGCTCAGACTGTTCGAAGCCGAAGGGTACACCCTCAACTGCGGCTTCGAGCCCGAGCACTTCCTGGTGACCCGGACCTCGGATGGCGGCATCAAGATTTGGGATCCCCTCGGAATCGACACCCTCGCCAAGCCCTGCTACGACTTCAAGGGCATGAGCCAGGCCATGGATTATCTGCAGGACATCATCCGTTTCGGGAACCAGATGGGGTTCGACATCTACCAGAGCGACCACGAGGACGCCAACGGCCAGTATGAGATCAATTTCGGCTGGACCAACGGGCTCCACGCCGCGGACCGGTTGACTCACTTCCGCATGATGACGTCTCAGGTCGCATCCAAGTACGGCTGCATCGCCACCTACATGGCCAAGCCCTTCAACGACAAGACGGGATCCGGCGCTCACCTTCACTTCCACGTGGCCGACGCCGGCTCCGGCAAGAACCTCTTCCCCGCCGAAAACGGGGACCCGGATTGGAAGGGGCTTGGTCTCTCCAAGCTCGGGCTCCATTACGTGGGCGGTCTCCTGAAGCACATTCGGGCGATCACGGCCGTCGCATCCCCCACGGTGAACTGCTACCGCCGAATCCAAAGCGGGGAGTTCGTCTTCTCGAGCAGCTCCGGCTACACGTGGACGCCCGCCTTCGCCTCCTATGGGGACAACAACCGGACCCAGCTCTACCGGTGCCCCAGCCCCAACCGATTCGAGGACCGCTCCATCTCCGCCGCCGTGAACCCGTACCTCCTCGCCGCGGTCCACATCGGAGCCGGGCTCGACGGCATCCGCAACCAAATCGACCCCGGCGATCCCTGTATCGGCATCAACGTGTATGAGATGTCGTATGACGAGCGACGCGAGCGTGGCATGACCCTGCTGCCTCAAAGCCTCTTCGAAGCCATCGAGGAATTGGAGAAAGACGACGTGGTGAAGGCGGCCCTGGGTCCCATCGCCGACGAGTACGTCCGCCTCAAGCGTGCCGAGTGGAGCGATTTCATGCGCCACCAGGTCACGCCCTGGGAAATCGGGCGGTACCTGACCATGCTGTAGAGGCCCGTGCAGAGCGTGGTTGGCGGGCGGATCCAAATTCTCGAGGGCGTTGGGCGTTGGAATCTAGCCCAAAGGTCACACCAACACGAATGAGCCTTCTCGATCATCTCGGTGGCGCCGCCTTCCACGGCGGCGCAGCTCCCCGGCATTCCCCATGGAACGCCGCCGTGGAAGGCGGCGCCACCGAGATGCACTCTTCCAATCGCCTCTTCCTAAGCAGCTCCCCGGACTCATTGAACGCCTTTTCTCGTTGACTTCCCGCCGCGTGTTTTTCTATGGTGCCCTGCGCTTCAGAGGACCGCCTGTCGGGCGGACGCTTGGATCAGGTCCGCGCTGCAACCCGCTTGATCCGCCGACCATCCAGCATAAGGAGAACCCCGTGAGCCGGTTTCAGTTGAACGAATGGGTGCTTTTGGCCACCCAGAAGGGCAAGAAATGGCTTGTTCGCCTGGAGGAAATCCCCTTTTCCACTCACGTCGGCACCATCCAGCTGGGCGATGCCGTGGGGAGGGAAGAGGGCGACCAGCTCGAAACCAACCTCGGCGCCAAGCTCTTCCTCTACCGGGCGACCCTCGAGGACTACGTCTACCTGATGAAGCGGCAGACCCAGATCATCTACCCGAAGGACCTCGCCATGATGATCTTTTCCGGTGACTTGTACCCGAACTGCACCGTGCTGGAATCGGGGATCGGCTCCGGAGGGCTGTCGCTCGCCCTCCTGCGCGCCCTTTGCGGACAGGGACGGCTTATCTCCGTCGAAAAGCGGCCGGAATTCGCGGCTCTCGCCATGGAGAACATCGCCAAATTCTACGGCGAGCGGCCCGCCAATCACGACGTTGTCGTCGCCGACATCCAGGATTTCCACATGACCCTGTCCGTGGACCGTGTCTTCCTGGATCTTCCGGAGCCCTGGCACGCCGTCAAGAACATTGCCCGGCACACCCGTCAGGGCGGCATCCTGGTGAGCCTCAGCCCCAACGTGGGACAGGTCCAGCTCATGTCCCGCGAGCTTCGCCAGAGCGGGTTCGCCAGCGTCTCCACCTTCGAGCTCCTCAAGCGGGACTGGAAAGTGGACGAGATCCGCGCGCGTCCCATGGATCGCATGCGAGCCCATACCGGATTCCTCACGGTGGCCAAAAAGGTCCGTCGTGCAGCGGGAAGCCAGGACGTGGAATAGCATCTTTGCCGAGCTTTCAGCTCCGAATTCACGCTCATCCTCTTCCTCCAAAAACGAAAAAGTCTCAACATTGTGCCCTTCCCTTACTTTGACACAATAATGTAGCATATGAAGGCCACAGATTAGCCATCCGTCGATCATAACATCTATTTTATCAATAAAATCCAATTACTATAAATTATGGCAAACTCCTTGCTTAATGAGGCCACCAAGTCACGAACGGCTTGAACGGGTTCGGACGGGCGTGGGGGGATTTTTGAGCCCCGAAAGGAATGGCTCGACGTTTTCTGGTCCTGAAACGTCGGTGCGGTAATCGCGTGGATGCAGTTCATCATAATCTGGGAAGTGGAAGCTACGAGGAGGAAGTCATGGTTAAGGTCGAAGCCATCATCAAACCGTTTCGGCTCAACGAGGTTCAGGAAGCTTTGGTGAATCTGGGGATTCAGGGGATGACCATTGCCGAGGTAAAGGGGTTCGGAAGGCAGAAGGGACACGTCGAGGTCTACCGTGGTGCCGAGTATCGCGTGGATTTCGTTCCCAAGCTGCTGGTCACGGTCGTGATTCCACGGACTCTGAGCGAAGAGGTCATCCGCGCGATCCAGAAGGCCGCCTTCACCGGGAAGATCGGCGACGGAAAGATCTTTGTCTCGAGCATTCAGGAAGTCATGCGCATCCGAACCGGCGAAATGGGCACCGATGCCCTGTGATGCGTCTTCATACGGATATTGAAGCATTCGTTTCAACCTCAGTCATGCAGTCATGCTTTTGGAGGATTTCCCATGAGAAAATTGGCCGTCGCACTCATTTTGATGCTTTATTTGCTGCCGATCGTTCCCGCGTTTTGCGCCGAATCCACCCCGGAGGCAGCCCCAGCGGCCGCTCCTGCCGCGGAGGCCGCGCCCCCGAAGGTTGATACCGGCGACACCGCCTGGATCCTCGCCTCGTCCGCCTTGGTCATGCTCATGACGCCGGGCCTCGGGTTGTTTTACGCCGGTATGGCCCGGCGCAAGAATGTGCTCGGAACCCTCATGCACAGCTTCATTGCCCTTGGAATCGTCACGATCCAGTGGATGCTGTTCGGCTACAGCCTGGCCTTTGGCCCCGATGTGGGAAGCGTGATCGGCAACTTGAGCTGGTTTGCCTTGAATTCCGTTGGCCTCGAGCCCAACGCGGATTACGCCGCGACGATCCCGCATCAGGTATTCATGATCTTCCAGATGATGTTCGCCATCATCACACCGGCCCTGATTTCGGGCACCATCGCCGAGCGCATCAAGTTCAAGACCTACTGTGCCTTCATCTTTCTCTGGAGCATCTTTGTCTATGATCCCATGGCTCACTGGGTCTGGGGCGTGGGCGGCTGGATTCGCAACCTGGGAGCCCTCGATTTCGCGGGCGGTTTGGTCGTGCATGTGAGCTCGGGTGTGTCCGCGCTCGCCGCGGCTCTGGTCCTCGGCAAACGGAAAGGCTATGGCAGCGAGCTGATGGCGCCGCATAACCTCACCATGACCCTCACGGGCGTGGGTCTCCTCTGGTTCGGTTGGTTCGGGTTCAACGCGGGCAGCGCGCTGGGAGCGGGTGCCCTGGCAGCCTCCGCCTTTGTGGCAACGCACCTGGGCGCTGGCGCCGCGGCTCTTTCCTGGGGTGTGGCGGAATGGATCCATCGCGGAAAGCCGACCGCGCTGGGCATCGGCTCGGGTGGTGTGGCCGGCTTGGTCGCCATCACACCCGCCTGTGGCTTTGTCAGCCCCATGTCAGCCATCCTCATCGGCCTGGCTGGGGGCGTCGTGTGCTACGCGGCCGTCAGCCTGAAGCCCCGTATCGGCTATGACGATTCCCTGGATGTCGTCGGCGTCCACGCCGTGGGCGGGTCCCTCGGCGCCCTGCTGACCGGGGTTTTCGCCTCCAAAGCCATCAACGCCGCAGGCAACGACGGGCTGCTGCTCGGAAATGCAGCACAGCTCGGGACTCAGGCCCTCAGCCTGATCGCCGCCTGGGTGTACTCCTTCGTGGTCTCTTACGTCCTGCTCAAGATCCTGGATGCGACCATGGGCCTGCGAGTGAGTGAGGAAGAAGAATCCGAAGGCCTCGACCTCAGCCAGCACGGGGAATCGGGCTACACGCTCTAGCAATCGGACCTCCGCCCGGTCGATGCGATCGACGGAGGAGAAGCAAACCACTCCGCAACGTGAAGCACGAAAGGATCCGAAGGGGCCTTTCGTGCTTTTTTTCCTGCTTCCGTCCCGTCATCGCTTCGTGATATAGGGTCTTCCACGTTCATCTCAAAACCCATTCGATGATGGGACCCTATGCGAACGCTGACAAATCTCCCGGCTCCACTGTATCCCGTGCTGAGTTTTGCGTTCTATATCCTGGCGGCGTCCGTCGCCCTGATAGCATTCCCCACGCGCCAGGGCACCCACATTGCCTTCATCGACGCCCTTTTCTTGATCACGTCGGCGACCTGTGTGACGGGCCTCTCCGTCCTGGACATCGGATCGGAATTGACGGTGTGGGGCCAGCTGACGATCCTGGCCAGCATCCAGCTCGGCGGGCTGGGCATCATGACGTTCTCCATCATCTTCATCCTGGCCATCGGGGGCTCCCTCTCCTTCCGCTCGCGCTTCGTCCTTCAGGACATTTTCGCGCACAGCCCCCAGGCGGATCTGCACAAGCTTTTGCGCCGCGTGTTTCTGTTCACTTTCGCTTGGGAGGCTGCGGGCACCCTGCTGCTCTTCATGCGGTTTCGGGAGCAATTCCCGTTGGAAGAGGCTTGCTACCACGCCGTTTTCAATTCCATCAGCGCCTTCTGCAACGCCGGCTTCAGCCTGTTTTCGGACAGTCTCATGCGGTATCGGGGGGATGCTCTGGTGAGTCTAACGATCGCGGGCCTGTTCATCCTGGGGGGGATCGGTTTCATGGTGATGCACGAACTCGTACAGAACCTGGAAAACGAGGCCTCCCGACGTCATTACTGGAGCCGGCTGAGTCTCCACAGCAAGATGGTGCTCAGCACCACGGCCGTGCTTGTCGTCGCAGGCACAATCTTCTTTCTGCTCAGCGAGTGGCACAACACCCTCCGCGGCCTCGACATACCCGAGAAGCTGTTGGCCTCCTTCTTCCAGTCGGTGACCCCGCGCACGGCTGGGTTCAATACCCTCGATTACGCCGTCATGAATAACCTGACGCTGCTCGGAACCGTGATGCTCATGTTTGTCGGAGCTTCCCCAGGGTCCACAGGCGGAGGCATCAAGACCACATCGATGAGCGTGCTCCTTGCCCTCAGCCGCTCCCGCCTCTCGGGCTCCGAAAACGTGCACGCCTTCAAGAGGACGATCGCTCCCGGAGCAATCAATCGCTCCTTCAGCATTTTTGTCGTCGCCATAGTCATCGTGCTGATCGGAACGGCGGCGCTGCTCATCGCCGAGACCAGCCGGCTCGCCCCGGAGCAGAGCCGGTGCCAGTTCATGGAGCTGCTTTTCGAGACCAC
>CALBZH010000462.1 GCA_937889795.1 uncultured Syntrophobacteraceae bacterium
CAGCTTGCTGCTTACGTTCCTGAATCTCATTGTCGGGGCTCTCCTGCGGCGATGACGTGAGGAAGGAGCTGACGGGCTCTCAAAGGGACCTCCGTGGCCAGTCTGCCCGGGATCCATTGGCTGCGCCTCGGCCACCGGAAATCCTGATTCGAGGTGAAAAGAGATTGGACGGTTATGCGCGCTCATTGTTTTCAGCATGTCGGGTTCGAAGGACTTGCAAGCATCGAAGGATGGCTCCCTTCCTGGAATGCCTCCGTCACGGGGACACGCTTCTTTGAGGATGCCGTCTTTCCGCGAGCCGAAGATGTCGATTGACTCGTCGTCATGGGGGCCCGTGTCTACCCGAACGCCGCCAGGGAGATCGGTTGGCTCCCGATTCATTCAACGGGTGTTGGCGAGGGGGAGCATTGCTTCCGGTTTCCTTCAACCTGCACCGTGTTTTACTGGCATGGCGAGACGTTCGATCTGCCAGATGCCTGTGTCAACCAGGCGTTCCAGCTGGGCCAACGGGTTGTCGGTCTGCAGTCTCATCTCGAGACCACTCCGTTGACCGCAAAGGCCATCGTTGAGTACTGTCGGTACGAGCTCGTCTCCGGGGAGCCCATTCAAGCCGAGGCGGAAATCCTGTCAGCTCCTTCCGAACGGCATGCCACGGTCAATGCGTTGATGGCGAGCTTCCTGGCCTATCTGACCCGGTTAGGATCTCGCCCTGGCACCCCTGCGAGGGTGTCAACCTGGATGGAGGAGAGGAATGGCGGCTGGCTTCCCTCAATACCCGCGCTGGTTGTCCGAGTGGATGGCGTCTCAGGAGATTGTCCTCTGGGGAGTCGCTGATTTGGCGGATTTCGAGACGCCTGCGGATGGAGCGGGCTTGCGATTCCCTCGTGCCATTTCATGGGCCGTGCCCATGTCTCCCGAAATCATGGGCGCGATCGGGAACGGCCCCACACCCGCTTACGCCGCTGAGTACGTCCGGGTGAATCGGTGGATTAACGAGCTTGGAGCTGCGCTGGTAGCAGAGATCCAAGGCCAGGGGAATCGTGCTCAGGCTCTGGCGGCCTCGGAGCGGAGCGATCCCGTCGCCATCCGGGGTGATTTTCCTCACAAGACCGCCGCCACGAGGGCCGGCCTGGGCTGGATCGGACGCCACTGCCAGCTAATCACTCGCGCGTTCGGGTCGTGGGTTCGCTTGGGAACGGTTTTCACGGATCTCGAGATCCCTTGTGGGAAGCCGATGGTGCGCAGCCACTGCGGACGGTGTACGCGATGCGTCGAAGTCTGTCCCGCAGGCGCGCTCACGGGGACGGCGTGGATCCCCGGAATTCCCCGCGAGAAGATCCTTGATGTCCTAGCCTGCGATGCATGGAAGAAGGCTCACTTCTATCATCATGAGAAAGGGCATGTGTGCGGGATCTGCTCGGCTGTTTGTCCGTATGGCTTGAAGCAGCTCACACGTTCTGCCATACCGCCAGGGGGAAAGCTTACAGCCAATAGCTGAGTCGTCTTGCGAGCCACTCTTTCACGCGCTCTCGAAAGGGGCGTCTCTGCCATGCGTCCGAGGTGATCTCCCTTGAATTTTGAAGGTCCTTCTGAAACATGGCTTCCATTTGCGCGGCGAATTCCGAGCCCAGAATGACCGCGTTGACTTCGTCGTTGCGCGCAAAGCTCCACAAATCCATATTGGTGGATCCCACGGAGGACCAAACCCCGTCAATTACGGCCGTCTTTGAATGCAGGATGGTTGTGGTGTGCTCATAAAGCTTCACCCCGGCCTCGAGGAGTCGTCGATAATGGGAGCGACCCGCATAGACGGCCATCGGGGAATCGCTCGAAGCGGGAAGGATGATCTTCACGTCCACGCCGCGCTTGGCCGCTCCTGCCAAGGCCCGGAGCATTTGCTTGTCGGGAACGAAGTAGGAATTGGTCAGGTGAACAGAGCGTTGCGCGAAGGTTATGGCGGCGACGTACATCATGAACGTGAGCCCGCTTTTGGTTTCCGGGCTGCTTCCGATGACCCGCGCCACCTCGCTGCCCTTTCGCTCAGGAGCCGGGAAATAGTCCCGTTCCGGGAGCTTCGGCCCTTCCTGTCTTTTCCATGTTTCCAGAAAGAGCTTCTGAAATTCGGCGACTGCCGGGCCTTCGATCTGCACGTCCGTGTCTCGCCAGAAGGCCCGGTAGCGTTCCTTGCGTTTCCGCCTCGATTTGAACAGGGACGGTGAATAGTCGCTCGTGATATTGACGCCGCCCGTGATGGCCAATGTCCCGTCCACGACGAGAATCTTCCTGTGGTCCCGGTGGGTGACTCTCCAGCGCTTGCTGCCCGAGAGGGGATTGATCGGGTTGAATTCCAGCAGGTTGACGCCGCCGTCGCGAAGCTTCTGGAAGAAATCGGAAGACGTGCTGCGAGATCCTATGCTGTCGTAGATAAGATTGACGGCCACGCCTTCCGCTCGCTTCATCAGAAGAAGCTCGGCGAAATCCCGGCCGACCTCATCGTCGCGAAAAATGTAGGTCTCGAAGTTGATGTGGTCTCTTGCGTTTTGAATGGCCTGAGCCATGGCATCATAGGTCGCCGGTCCGTCGACGAGCAGCTTGATGTCGTTTCCCGAAATGAGGGGAGCCCCGCAGAGCATTTCCTCGACTCGGATATGGCGGTCCAGGAAGTCAATCGGAAGGTGCTGTTGCCGAAGACGCTCGATGAGTGCTCTGCTTTGCCGGGAAGAAAGCTGCCGTTTAGGACCGACTACCTTGGGGATGGCGCAGGCCTGTTGGGTTTCCCGGATGAGTTTGCTTGTGTTCGGAAGAGAGACGCACCCGCCTGGCAGCAATAGAGTGAGGAGCGCAAGCAGCAGGGCGCACAACCCTCCAGGCAGGCTTGCGAACGGGGAGAGCACCGACGGCCGTGAGGGGAGGGGTTGTCCTGTGGGGAGGATCTCCGAGTATCCGGGATGGAAGTGGGATATGGTGATTCGTGACCGTTGAAAAAGGTCCATGGCAGAGGACTTTCATCTCCGAGACGATGTCATGGTCTCATCACCGTCCTGCCTCCAGTTATGGATCAGAATCCGGTTCATTGAGGCTCATTACCATGGAATCGGTGGTCTTGCCAATGCTCCAGACCCCGCTTGGCGTCCGGATATGAGAAGGATCAGGGGCGCGAGGCGAATCAACAGGGGGTGTCTGTGGCGTCGTCTTCGTGATGGTGCTTGCAGCATGGAATGCGATATGGCTGAGACAGACCCTGCGGCAGGTCGTCCAGAAAAGCAAGCGTCTGATAACCAGCTCTGAAAGGAGGCGCTCCTCGCGAATGACGGATCCGTTCCGACAATGCCGGCTGATTAGATACGACGGCTCGGCATGCCGGCTCAATTCCCTTCTTCAGGTGCGCTACTTCCAGCGCGGTCTCATCCGTGATACCCGATGGAGTGGGGCTATCGTGGGGCTAACGGGAGAGCAACATACAGGGGCTAGCTTCTGATTGCTAACCCCCTTGATTCTTCTGGCGCGCCTGAAGGGATTCGAACCCCTGACCCACGGATTAGAAGTCCGTTGCTCTATCCAACTGAGCTACAGGCGCGCAG
>CALBZH010000463.1 GCA_937889795.1 uncultured Syntrophobacteraceae bacterium
GCGGCTGTCGTTCCTGCCCGCTGCAACCTCCCCTTCGACGACTGCAGCGCCGGTCTCCGCCAAGGATTCCTCGAACAGCCGCTCCCGCTCTTTGAAGAAATTCGGCTCCTGGGGACCGTCATGCCGCGTGATTTCGTAGCGACCGCAGTCTCCTCCCCAGACACTGCGGTTGCCGCCGAAGCTGTAAACCTTCAGCTTGCATTCATTGTGGCATTTCTTGTCGGCGCGACAGATCGACTCCTGGAAATGGACGCTCGTCTCGGCGAGCTCCTCCAGGTCGCGGGGCATATGCTGGACGCCACCGGCCAAAAACCGCTCCCGAATCGCAAGGGCCGCGCCGAATGCTCCCATGACCTCTCGGTGCTTGGGAACGAGAATGGGCCTGCCAAGCACCTTTTCAAAAGCCGCGACGATCCCCTTGTTCAAGGACGGGCCCCCCAGGAACATGACACGCTGCCCGACCGGGCGCTTTTCGACCACGCGGTTGAGGTAATTGTGGACGATAGAGTAACAAAGCCCGGCGATGAGGTCCTGGCGTGCGGCTCCCTTTTGCGCATAACCGACGAGGTCCGATTCCATGAACACGGTGCAGCGCTCAGCCAGGTGAATCGGGTTCTCGGATGCCAGCGCGACGTCCTGGAATTCGCCAACAATGTTGATCTTCATCTTGTTGGCGAGCTCATGAAGGAAGCTTCCCGTTCCGGCCGCGCACACCTTGTTCATGTCGAAATCGAGCGGGTGCGTGTTTTCGATCCGGATATATTTCGAGTCCTGGCCGCCGATTTCGAAAATCGTGTCGATCAGAGGGTCGATAGCGACCGCTCCACGGGCGTGCGCCGTGATCTCGTCGATCACCAGATCGGCCTGAAGAAAGTCGCCGACAACGTTTCGTCCCGAGCCGGTGGTCGCAATGGCCATGAGACGGATGCGCTTGTCAGTCTCACGGACTAGCGTCCGCAGGAGCCGCTGGGTGACTTCGATCGGCTTCCCCTGCGTCGGGAGATAACACTTGTGGAGGATCCGTCCCTCTTCGTCGATGAGGGCGTGCTTGGTCGACGTGGAGCCAACGTCCACGCCGAGATAGGTCGGGATCGGCTGCCTGCCGCGAATTCCCCAGGAGGACAGGCTGTTGTCTTCGTCGAAATGCGTCTGCGTCAGATCGAGGGGCTCAGCCAGCGGAAACTGGGCTCGGGAATCGATGCTCATACGCTCGAGACGGGCCACGTCCACCCGGTTGCACCACCCTTTTTCCTGAGCCTGAAGCGCTGCTCCGAGCGCTCCCAGGGACGTGTGATGGGGGGGAACGACGAGACGTGGAAAATAGTGCTGAAACGCCTGCACCTGGAGTCGGTTCGAAGCAAGGCCGCCGATGAGCACGATCGGCTCGGCCAGCTCACGGCTTGCCACCAGCGTGCTCACGTAGTTGGCCGCATTGCCGTAGTGGAGGCCGGCAATGATGTTCGAGAGTGGCTCCCCCTTGTTTTGGAGGTGGATCATATCGGATTTGGTGAACACGGTGCAGCGGCATGCTACCGGGGCCGGATAGGTGCTTTGCAGCCCGAGCGCAATGAAATCGTCCAGTGTCTGCTGCAGCTTGTCCTGGCTCATATGAAAATCGGGGCCGTAGAGGGAGTGCGCGAGCCGCTCGGCCTGCTGGTCGATGAACGACCCGGTTCCGGAGGCGCAGGGGCCATTCATGTTGAAGGATTCGAGCTGCCACCGTCCGTTGGTGTACGTGAGCTGGAAAAGCGCCGCATCTTGTCCTCCGATGCTGATCACCGTGCGGACGTCGGGCATGAGATGCGTGATGCCCAGCACCTGCGCGATGGTTTCCACTTCGAAACCGGCATCCAGGACTTCGGCGATGAGCTGACCATGGACACCCGTGAACGACACCGAGCGGATGTTCTCGGGGTCTCGAAAAAGATGTCCCCCGAGGAGGCTTCGCAAGAGCGTGCAGGTTTCGTCGACGGCTAGCCCGAAATGGCGCAAATACGGAGTCTCCAGAACAACCCGGCGGTTCGCATCAACCACCACGCAGTTGATGCTCACCGAGCCGACGTCCACTCCGATATCGTACATCATATGATCGATCCCTTGTGCTTCCTCAACATTCCAACTTGATGGGGATTGTGCATCCGGCGAATGCCGGCATGTGCCCGATGCCTGCCAAAGGAGCGTCGCATCCAAGTGAGAGTGGCAGCAAACGAGCCTTGAGTGGTCTCCTCATGAGCATCATTCTTATGACAAAGTCTCTCGAATGAGAAGCGAAAAGGATGAGCCGAGCGGTGCCCGGAATCAGGAGGAAACGACCAGACGTCCGATGTCATGAACCGTCGCGACCAGCATCAAGGCCAGCATCAGGACCCATCCGGCGATGGCGATCGGAGCTTGGAGCCGTCTGAGCGGCTTCCAGACCGCTTCGAAAACCCAGAAAACGATCTTGCCGCCATCCAGGGGTGGGAGAGGCAGCAGGTTGAGCACGGCTAGATTGACGTTCAGGAGAGCCCAGAAGCTCGCGTACCATGCGACCCCAGCCTTGGCGCCTTGCCCCCCGGCCGCCACGATGCCCACGATGCCCGACAGGCGGTCCGGATGCCGAAACAGCTCAGGCAGGCTGACCAGCACCTGGTGTATCATGCGAGCGACTTCGTGTAGGGCATCGCTCGCAGCAGCCAGCACGGACACGTGAGGATTCAAAACGCTCACCGCCACCAGGCAGCTCCAGGCTCCGAGGAGGTTGAACAGCGGGCCGCCCAGCGAGAAAGCGATCCTGGAATGGAGAGGCAGCTCGGAAAAGTCCTCCGGATCCTGAACGAGGGGGAGGACATACCCCCCAAAAGGGAGGATAGACAGGCAATAATCCGTTTCGGATCGCTTGATTCCGAGCAGTCGCGGGCCGAATCCGACTGAAAACCGTTCGACGGGGATCTTGAACCATTTGGCGGCGACGAGATGGCCGAGCTCGTGCAGCAGGATGACCGCTCCCAGTAAGACGAATGCCAGGACATAGCTCATTTGGGATATCCACTCCTTTCGAGAAACTTTCGTTGCTCCCTGTCCGTCCGGACAGAATTGGACCGCCGTCGAATCAGCGGCGCGGCGTCTTTTCTTGGGTCAGAGCACTCTCTGCCGAACGACAGATCCCGGCCGGCTTCAAGTCCACCGGCCACGCTTTGGGACCTTGGCGTGACGGCTGGTTAATCGTATGGGATCGGTGGTTTGTCGTCAAGTCCAAGGCAGTCCAGCAGTCCCAGGTGTGCGTGGAGTTGCTCCTTGACATCACGGTGGCTTGAGGAGAAATTGCCGGAAACTGAACGGAATAGGAGCGATAAGGGTCAAGTATGGGGAGTCCATGATCCGAATTCAAAAACTCAAGAAAAACTACAAGAACGTTGCGGCGCTGAAAGGGATCGACCTGGAAGTCGATGGGGGGGAGCTGTTTGCTTACCTTGGTCCGAACGGCTCCGGCAAGACCACGACCATCAAAATTCTCACAGGACTCGCCAAACCAAGCTCGGGAGATGCCACCCTTCATGGGTTTCACATCGAGCGGGACGCGATGCAGGCCAAGCGGCAATGCGGGCTGGTTCCCCAGACCATCAACCTGGACCACGAGCTCACCGTTTTCGAAAACCTGGATCTCCACGGGCGCTTGTTCCACATGAGTCGCGGGGAGCGAATGGACCGCATCGACGAGCTCTTGGAGTACATCGAGATCGCAGATCGCAGGAACAGCCCCGTCAAACAACTCTCCGGGGGACTCAAGAGACGCGTGATGGTGGCGCGAGCCTTGATGCACTCCCCGCGGATCCTCTTTCTCGATGAGCCGACGGTGGGTTTGGACCCGAGCATCCGGCGGCGCATCTGGTCCCTCATCAAGCGAATCCAGCAAGCCGGGACCACCATCTTCCTCACCACCCATTACATCGAGGAGGCCGAGTTCCTCGCCAAGCGCGTCGCCTTCTTGGATGAAGGCAGGATCGTGGCCCTCGATTCGCCCCAGAATCTCATGGCTCGCTTGGGAGTGTGGGCCTTGGACAGGGTGACGGACGGGGATATGGAAACCGCTTACTTTCAGAGTCGGGAAGAAGCCAACCGTCATATCAACGAGCAGAAAGGGAGCTTTTCGCTGCGTCGCGTCAATCTCGAGGACGTGTTCATCGCCATTGCCGGGAAACGGGTGCTTTAGCTCCAGAGGAGGCTCATGCTGTTGCGAGGCTGTTTGGCCATTTACTACCGTGAAATGCTCATTTTACGTAAAAAGCTATTCAAGCAGATGGCTTCCATGTCGGTGGGTCCCATCCTTTATATGATCGCCTTCGGTTTTGGTATGGGGCGGGATGTGCAAGTGCAGGGTCGCTTGTACATCGAGTTTCTCATTCCCGGTCTTATCGCGATGAACAGCATGACTCAGGCGTACGCCATCGCGAGTGAGATCAACATTGCCCGGTTTTACTGGCGTATTTTCGAGGAATTCCAGGCAGCGCCCATTCGAAACATGGCTTATGTGACCGGAGAGGTGCTGGCCGGGATTACCCGTGCTCTTCTGTCGGTGGCGGTTGTGATCGTGATCGGTCTCCTGAGCGGGGTTGTGTTGAGCTACAATCCGTGGTTCTGGCTTGCGATCGTGCTCAACGGTTTTCTATTTTCGTCGCTCGCCGTCTGTCTCGCCATGCTAGTGCGATCCCATGCCGACCAGGCGCTTCTCACAAACTTCGTGATCACGCCAATGGCTTTCCTTGGCGGGACTTTTTTCCCTGTGGAGCGGATGCCGCAGTGGGCTCAGAACCTGCTGCAGTTTCTCCCGCTCACGCACGCAGCGCATTCGATCCGAAGTGCAGCCTTCGGGCAGCCGATCGAGCCGGGCTCCTACGGACTGCTGGCCATCATGGGGACGGTTTTGTTCGTTCTCGCCTTTTACTGTGTAACGCAGGCCAAGGAGTAGCACGGGCTGATCGCGCCCGTCGACTGCTGCCAACGAGAGAAAACAATGCATAGACCTATCCGGCAGATTCTGGCCGCCATTCTTGTCTTGATCGTAGTGCCCGCGAGAAGTCGTTCCGAAGTGATCACGCGGCTGCCCACCCTCGAGAAAGTGGTGGCCTTGACTTTTGACGCCTGCGAAACGACGACGCCGTCCTATTTCGATCGAGCCATTCTGGATTACTTGCTGCGGGAGCACATCCCCGCCACCTTGTTCGTGAGCGGGAAGTTCGCGAAGCGGAACCAAGGGGCACTCCAAGAGCTGGCGCGAGTCGAGCTGCTCGAGGTGGAGAACCACTCGCTCAGCCACAGGCAGCATATGGAGAGGCTGAATGAAATGGAGGTTCGGCGGGAGGTCCTGGACAATGAAGCCATTCTGCGGGAAGCGACGGGAGTCAAACCCGTCTTTTTCCGGTTTCCGGCGGGGAACTTCAATGCTGCGACGCTGCAGTTGGTGGAATCGCTGGGATATCGCGTTGTGCACTGGTCCTTTGCCAGTGGGGATCCCGACAGACATGCCGGATCAGCTCATCTGACGCGGTGGGTTCTGGATCGAGCCCGGCCGGGAAGCATTCTCATCTTTCACATCAATGGTCGGGGCTACCATACGGGGGAAGCGCTTCCACACATTGTAGACGGGCTGCGACAGCGCGGATACCGCTTCGTGACGTTGCGAGAGGGCTTGGGGGTCGGGGACTGAGAGCCTTGTTGAGTCAGATCCTGGCTGAAACGCTCCACGGGGCAAGGAAGGGGCGCCATGGTCGAGAGCTTTGAATTGCCGGTTGAGCTGCCCTCGTGCAGGCTGGCGCTGGTTACGTCGGCGACGGCCCAGGTTCTATCCGTTCTCTTGTGCAAAATGGATCCGTGGCGAACGCTGGGGTATCATGCGGACGGTTTGCAGCGCTATTTGCTCCGTGAGGACCCCGCGCTGGTGCGGGCGGCCGTTTTTAGGGAGGGTGTGCTGGCTGGCGTGATGTGCGTTCGCTCCCCCTGGCTTTGTGGGGCTAGCGTGGAGCTTCTCGCCGTGCTTCCTGAAAACCAGGGGAAGGGGCTGGGGGCGGATGTCATGGCATGGATCGAGGACCAGGCGGTGATGATCGGCCCGAACCTGTGGACGACGGTGTCGTCGTTCAATGGAGACGCGCAGCGCTTTTACGCCCGGAACGGGTTCGATCAGGTCGCCTGTCTCGCCGACCTGATCAAGCCGGGATTTGACGAGCTTCTCCTCCGAAAGCGGCTGAGACCTAGCGAGGGCCTTGAAGCAGGGGAAACGAACGAGGTCTGAACGAATGAGGATTCGCAAGGGTTTGCACGGTGTTAAAGGCATCATGCGGTTCAGCACGATCTCAAGGGTCTTGCTGAAGCACGGTCTTGGCGACGTGGCCGAGCGGCTGTTCGCCAGCAGGCCTGTGAAGTCCGGGGAGCGGGCCGAAGAGGATCTCCTGCTCAAGTCCGGGTTCCCTTCGCCGCGCCGCATTCGCCTGGTTCTCGAAGAGCTTGGCCCAAGCTTCATCAAGCTGGGCCAGCTCATGAGCACACGAGCGGACCTCTTCCCGGCGGAGTACATCGAGGAGCTGATCAAGCTGCAGGACCGCGTGCCGCCGATTCCATTCGGAGAGGTGAAGGCCGTGATCGAGCGCGAGCTGAGGAAGCCCCTGCACACCGTTTTCGCCGATTTCGTTCCGGATTCCCTTGCCGCGGCATCGGTCGGGCAGGTTCACCGGGCAACGCTTTACTCGGGGGAGAAGGTCGCCGTCAAGGTGATTCGCCCGGGCATCGAGAAGAAGATCCGCGAGGACATACGGCTCATGTATTACCTTGCGGAAAAGATCGAGCGGACCTTTGAGCTTGGACGCATCCTGAGCGTCACAAACCTGGTCAAGGAGTTCGAGCGCATCATTTTCCGCGAGCTGGACATGCTGATTGAGGCGGGAAATATCGAGAAATTCGCAGCCAATTTCGTTGGAGACGACGAAATCTACATTCCGAAAGTCTACTGGGACCGTACGACCAAGTCGGTGCTGGTGATGGAGCACATCGACGGGATCAAGATGGATCAGGTGGAAGCGATCCGGGCTCACGGCATCGATCCCAAGGATGTGGCCATGATCGGTCTCCGGTCGTTCTCCCGGCAGCTCATGAAGTTCGGGTTCTTTCATGCCGACCCGCATCCGGGGAACACCATCGTCATGTACGACGGGCGCGTCAGCCTCGTCGACTTCGGCATCACGGGCTACCTGGACGATGAAACCATGCGCCAGATCGCCAACCTCTTCTTGGGGTATGCCGAGCACGATTACGACATGGTGATGGACGCGCTGATCGACGCAGGTCTCATTAACGAAGAGACCATGGATCTCGCCTCGTTTCGGATCGACCTCAAGGACATGAGCGAGCCCTTCTACGGTCGGTCGCTGCAGAACATCTCCGTGCGGGATGTCTACGACCACCTGATGGTGCTGGTGCTCAAGTACCGCGTGGTGCTGCCCCGGAACCTGCTGCTTCTCCTGAAGACGTTCATCCAGACGGAAGCCCTTGGCAAGATCCTGGGAAGCGACGCCAGTATTCTGGAAGTCACCAAGCCCTATGCGAAAGCACTGCTTCAGCGGGGCTACGATGCGAGAAGCCTGCTGAAGAACCTGGGGCGGGATGCGCGGACGATGGGTGGGTATCTGAAAACGATGCCCAAGTACGCGACGGATATCATGAGGCAAACGGCCTCGGGAAAGCTGCGGCTGGAGCTTCAGCACTCGGGTTTCAGTCCGTTGGATAAACAGATTGAAAAGGGCGTGAATCGGCTGACCGTGGGAATGGTCATCGCGGCATCCATCCTCGCCGCGGCCCTGGTGCTGAATTCTTCCCAGAAGGTGCTCGAATTCACCGTCGACTGGTGGGGACGACAAACGGTTTCCCTCACGGCCGTGCTCGGTCTGTCCGGTTATGTGATCGCGACGATTCTTGGGATCTGGCTCATTATTTCCATCTTCAGATCGGGAAGGCTCTGAGCGCCGGACGGAGGGTCGCCAGGGTCAATAGACACCCAGAAACACGCATGAGCAGTCAGGCATCGGGAAGGTGTCTTTCACGGCGGCATAGCCGTCCTTGTCCAGACACGGCCAGAGCTCGGCGTACGACACGTCCGGCAGGCATGTCAGGGTGAGCCCGATTTGGTCTCTTTCCCCCAGAACGCCTTCGGGGCAAAGGTCCCGGAGAAGGCCGTCCACGACCATGATTTCCTCCTGGCAGGCCTTGAGGCGGCTGGCGTCGCGAGGGTAGAGGATGACCTCATGGAGGCGGGACCAGAGCTCGGTGAGCAGCCCCTCTTCCTGGATCTTCCTGTTGGCGTTTCTCCACAGCTCGGCGGGCACACGAGATAGATTGGGGAGCGAGCCCAAGGGGGCCGCCTCGACCTGAATGGAGCGCCCTGTGCGCTCCCGGTGTGCCAGGAGGCGGTCGATCAGCTCATCCAGGACGTCCGCGATGACGGACACGAAGACTGGCTGGCTTTTCGGGTCGTGACATCCGGGGTACAGTCGAAGCCAGGAGGCCATGCGCTGTCCCAGCATGAAAGCCAGGTGCCCGCGGTCCGGGAGGAGCGGAGCGCTCATGGGCTCCAAGTCTTCATCCAGCTCTTCGCCGGATCCGATTCCCAGAATATCCCGAAACTCGGACTCCAGTCCTTCCGCCTGAGCCAGGTCGCTTTCCAGGTCCTTTTCCTTCTCGTCCAGATCCAGTGCCATTTCCAGGAACAATGCCGCCTCGAGAAGAAGCTTTTCGCCCGAGTCCGGTGCATCGGCGCCTTTTTCGCGCAGATCGGAAGAGCGTCGTGTAGGGAAAGAGTGTAGATCTCGGTGGT